>JAEEXW010000375.1 GCA_016287995.1 Bacteroidales bacterium | reverse complement strand
CGGCATTACGGGAGTGCTTTTTGTTGCAGCATTTGTTTTTTGGGGCTTTTTCCACCCCGAATTGCTGTTTTATCATGAGTATTACCAAATGTTTTTGACTACCTCTGACTATTTTTTTGAGCGGTTGTTTTTTGTTGGTGGACTTGCCGATTACCTTGGGGAGTTTATAACGCAGTTTTTTTATTATCCTCTTTTAGGTGCGGCTTTATTGGCGGTATTGTATGCCTGTTTTCAACTTTTGACGTATAGAAGTTTTAAAATTTTTGGCGTTGACGATAATTTTTATCCGCTGACGTTTTTGCCGGTGGTCTCTGTCTGGTTTTTTATGGGAAACGAAAATTTGCTGCTGAATTTTTTTATGGCGGTGTTTATTGCTGTTTTAACTTTTACTTTAACAGAAAGGATAAAACTCTTTGTTATAAAACCAATTATCGTTATTATTCTTTATTATCTTATCGGACCTATGGCTTTGATTACGGCTCTGATGTATGCGTTAAGAGGTTTTAAAGAAAATAAAGTTTTGGCGGTTTTGACGGTTTTAAGTTTACCGGTTGAGGCTTGGCTGTTTTCACGCTCGGCAGAATTTCCTACAAAATCGTATTTCGTCGGGATTGATTATATAAGGTTTCCGTTTAAGAGTTACGGTCATTTGATAATGTTGTTGATAAGTCCGCTTTTGCCGTATTTGTTGAGCCTTTACAAAAAAGAATTTTCAAAGGAAAAATGTTATATCGCCGCTCTTGCTGTAACGGTTTTTGCGTCGGTTATGATTTCTATGAGTACTTCGCCGGTTGCCGTGCAGACGATAAAAATGTACAGCCTTGTTTATAATCAAAAGTGGGACGAGGCGGTGGAATATTACAACAAGGTCAGGACGGCAAATTCGTATTCGGTTCAGTGTCTTAATCTTGCCTTGGCGCAAAAAGGTCTGCTGACTGAAAATATGTTTCACTATTATCAGCCCGGAATACTCGCTCTGGTCTCTGACTTTCAGACCGATATGTTTACCTCGCTGATTAGCGGCGAAGTGTTTTTCCGGCTCGGTGCTTTCAACGTGGCTCAGCGTTACGCTTTTGAGTGCCAGGAAAATATTGCAAATTTCCGTCATAGTTCAAAACTTTTTTACAGACTTGCCGAAACTGCTGTTATGAACGACGAGTTTACCGTTGCGAAAAAATATCTTTTGCCGCTGAGCAAGACTATGTTTTACAAGGACAAGGCGCGTGAGTATATTGAGCTTTTGTATTCCGGCGGCTCTAAAAATAACATTCCTGAATTTGCGGCGGGCAATCTGATAAAACTCGAACAGGACGGCGCGCAGGAGGAGTTGAACGCGACGGTCATTTTCAAAAACCTGCTCGTAAAAAATCCGCACAATCTTTTGGCGTTGCAGTATTATTCGGCGTTTTCGCTTTTGACAATGGATTATGAAAATCTTGGCAATTCGCTGGATTTTTTTGCCGCCAACAAGGTAAAAGAACTGCCGAAACATATTCAGGAAGCCTTGCTTTACTGTTATTACGAGCAGAATAAAACTTTGAAAAACGTGCCGAAAATAATTTCGCCGGGCGTGGTTCTCGCCTTTGAAAAGAAAAATATTGAAGACACTTTTTGGAAATACATAATATTTGTCAGCAAACAGAAAGAGAAAAAATGAAGAATTGGTTGTATATATGGTTTTTGACGTTTGTTTTCTGGGGCTGCGGCAGGGATGTCAAAAGTGTAGTAACACTTGACAAGACACCTGATATATGGCCTGATTACAAAGACGTTACCGTTCCTTACGAAATTGCCCCGATGAACTTTGATTTCACAGGCGGGGAGTATCATTACGTAAAATTGAAAATAAAAGGCTCTGTTTCCGGTGAAATGGAAACCTCCGGCAAAAAAATTGACCTTGACATTGACTCTTGGCACACTTTGACCGCAGAAAACAAGGGCGGAAGTTTGGAGTTTTATCTTTCGGCTGTAAGGGACGGCGTTCAGTATGATTATCTGCCTTTCAAAATGTACGTTTCGGAATATCCTTTGGACGAATACGGCTTAACTTACCGCCTTATCGCGCCCGGATACGTCTCTTACGGCAAAATGGGAATTTATTGCAGAAACCTTTCAAATTTTCAGGAGACCGCAATTTTTGAAAATTCGGCGGTTTACGGAATCTGCCTCAACTGTCATACCCCGAACAAAACCGACCCGAAGGAGTTTGTGTTTCATGTCAGAGGGCATGAATACGGCGGCACGGTGATTCAGCACGGCGGCAGACACAAAATTTACAACACCAACACTTCCAAGACTTTGGGCGCGGCGGTTTATCCGTATTGGCACAAGGATGGACGGTTTTTGGCGTTTTCCACCAACAAGACTTTTCAGGTTTTTCACACGGCAAACCCGAAACGAATAGAAGTTTTTGACAAAAATTCTGATTTGCAGATTTACGATGCCGAAAAAGAAGAGTTTGTGCTTTCTGACGGGATTAAAAACGATTCGCTAATGGAAACGTTTCCGGTTTTTTCTTCTGATGGCAACGATTTGATTTTTTGTCAAACCGATTTGTTGACACCGCCTTATTTTTTGGAAGATATAAAATACACAATTATGAAAGCCGCTTTTGACGGCAAGACGGGAAAAGTTTCTGAAAAGAAAGACACTTTGATTTTTCATAAAGGCAAATCTGCAATTTTTCCGAGACCTTCATACGACGGAAAATATTTGATGTATACGGTTTGTGATTACGGCACTTTTCCGATTTGGCACAAGGAAGCCGACCTTTATCTTTATAATTTCGCGGATTCCACGGCGAGGGCTTTAACAGAGATTAATAGTGACGATTCGGATAGTTTTCATAATTGGAGCGGAAATTCCAAATGGTTTGTGTTTACTTCGCGCCGGATTGACGGACTTTTTACGAGGCTCTACATCGCTTCAATAGGGGAGGACGGCAAATGTACAAAGCCGTTTTTGCTGCCGCAAAAAAAGCCGCTTGAATATTACAATTCGCTTTTTATGTCGTATAACACGCCTGATTTTACCAAAACGGAAGTCGATGTTTCAAAGATTTCGCTCAGAAACGAAATCAACGCAACTGATGAAAGGGCAAATATCGGCGTAAGGGAGTAAGGTAACGGGTCTTTCTCCCGACGAAATTTAAACTTTACAATAATTTAATATTTAACATTTGTTAAATTATTTATTTTCTATTTTCTTTGCGCTGTGAGAAAAAACAACCAAAACTAAATTTAATGTAAATTTACGATGAAAAATTTGCAAAACTCAATAAAAAATCGTA
>JAEEXW010000374.1 GCA_016287995.1 Bacteroidales bacterium | reverse complement strand
CCGTCTTCTTTCTTTGTAGCAAATTCAGAAGCAGCGCAGTCCATAGCGATACGAACCTGCTCGCCCGGTTTGTAACCTGCTTTTTCAATTGCTTTAACGATGATGTCAAGAGCGTCTTCGATACCGTTAAGAGCCGGAGCAAAACCGCCTTCGTCGCCTACTGCGGTAGAAAGTCCGCGTTCTTTCAAGAGTTTTGCAAGGTTGTGGAAAACCTCAGCACCCATTCTTACGGCCTCTTTGATGTTCTTTGCGCCAACGGGTCCGATCATGAACTCTTGGAATGCGATAGGAGCGTCAGAGTGAGCACCGCCGTTGATGATGTTCATCATAGGAAGCGGCAATGTGTAAGAGTTGCAACCGCCGATGTAACGATACAAAGGAATATTCAAAGCGTTTGCTGCTGCTTTTGCTGCTGCGAGTGATACGCCGAGAATAGCGTTAGCACCGAGTTTAGATTTGGTTTTTGTGCCGTCAAGAGCGAGCATTTTGTAGTCTAATGCTCTCTGATCGAATACACAATCGCCTTGCAAAGCCGGAGCGATGATAGTGTTAACGTTTTCAACTGCTTTCAAAACGCCTTTACCGAGATAACGGCCTTTGTTTTCTTTGTCTCTGAGTTCGAGGGCTTCGTTTTCGCCAGTAGATGCACCTGACGGAACTGCTGCACGGCCAAGAACGCCGTTTTCCAATACTACGTCAACCTCAACGGTGGGGTTACCTCTTGAATCGAGGATTTCTCTTGCGTGAATTTTTGAAATTTTCATAATAAAAAAAATAATTATTATTTTTAATGAATGTATCTTTTTTTACTGACCGCAAATTTACAACTTATTTCGGATTTTAAAAATATTTTTTTTGTTAATTTTTCCCTTTTATTCCGTTTTTTTGGGAACTAACAGTACCGCAAAAAATGTTACTGCGAGAAAGCATATCGCCGGAATTATAAACGAAGTCTGTACGTCGAAGTTGAAGCAGAAAAATTTCTGCACGGTAGTTATTACTGCGCCGCCAACAATCGCCATAATTAGGAACGCTCCTCCTAACTGTCTGTCAGCCTTAACATTATATAAAGAGTATCCGAAAATTGTCGCAAACATAAGCGACATTAACAGCGAAATGCCTATTAACGCTGCTAACAAAACGTAACCGCTTGAAAACATGACTGTTACTGCGCATAAAAATGCTCCTATTGCACTTATTAATAATAGTAACTGAGGACGGTAATATTTCATCAAAAAAGTAAACAAAAAACGTCCGCCCATAAAAAATGCCATCGCAATGATGTATAAATTTGCGGCTTCTTCATGGGTTTTTCCTAAAACTTCTTCAAGTGTTTGGGTCGTGAAAGTCCAAGTGCCTACTTGTGCGCCTAGATAAAGAAACATTGTAAGAAGTCCGCAAACAAAAATGCGGTCTCTAAAAAGGTGTTTCAGAGATTTGGAAAACGAAGTATCTTTTGTAGCCAAAGTCTCGTATGACGGAACGTTTATAAAAAGCAGTATCATCATAAAGACTAACAAAATTTGTCCTAAGGCGGCGTAAATGATTGTTATCGTATCCAATTCTTCCTTGACGATTTCCATGTTTTCTGTGATAGAGGTTTTCTCATCAAGGGTATCAAGCACTAAAAGGTTGCAGATTAAAATTCCCAAAATCGCTCCCGCCGGATTAAAAGATTGCGCTAAATTTAGTTTTCTTATTCCATCGTTTAAGTTGTTTTCCATTGACAGAATGTACGGGTTTGCAACCGTTTCCAAAAAGGCGCAACCTGCTGCCATAATGTAGATTGCTATCAGATAAAAAATATAACTTGTAAGTTCGGCTGCCGGGAAAAACAGAATTGCACCGCCTGCGTAAAGCATTAGCCCTAAGATGATTCCGTTTTTGTAAGCGTGTTTTTTTATGAAGAAAAATGCCGGCAGTGAAATGCAGAAATATGCCACGTAAAAAGCAAATTTTATGAAATACGTCTGGTTGTCGGACATTTTTAGAATTTGCTTGAAAGCATAAAGCAAGGTGTCGGTCATATTGTTAGCCATTCCCCATAAGAAGAATAGCGAAATTATTATACCCGAAAGTATTCTTTTTTTTCTTATATGTTTGCTGCTGATAGTCTCCATTGCTTAAAAAAATGAATACGCGGCAAAGTTAATAAAACAGATGATAAAAACAATAAAAAATCAATAAAAAAATCCGTCCAGAAAACAAATCTGAACGGATTTTTTTATAATGGAGAAAAATAACATCTTATTGTACGTAATCTTCCCAACCGGTTTCTCTATGTCCAAAATAATGAACTGAGAATTTTGTATCTTTATAGAAAAACTCAACGGTAAAATCTATACTATCCACTGAAATTGCATCACCGTCAAGATATTGGGGTTTTACTTTTACGGCATTTTTAAAGATTCCGCCTTTTTTTATGACCCCTGCATCTTCTGTTGCTTCGCCTGCTGATTGAAACGAAAGAGCGTTAATATCAACGTTTGCTTTAACAATATCAATATATTGATTGAAAATTAAACCTTCGTCAGAGACCCAAATTGTTGCATCGTTTGCAGCCGTATTATAAGTGTATACACCTAAATCTTCTGCCCAAACGTCTTCCGGGTCGCCGGTTGTTTCAACCGTACATTTCCATTGTCCACAAAAATCTTTTGCTTCTGGATAAAACAAGTCCGGCTTTTTATCACACGATACAGCGAGCAACGAAAGACCGCTCAAAAGTCCTAATATTAATGATTTTATTCTCATTTGTCTTTGTAAATTAAAAAAATTACACATTTATTTAACGTTGGTAACGGCAAATGTCATACCTTCCATTACACATGTCCAGCCAAAAGTAGCGGTTGCAGGGTCAAACCAGCCTTCAAAAGCACTTGCCGAGTAGCCCCAGCCTTCAACTCGCGACGATATAAGTTCCAATTTGAATTTGTCTCCGTCGGGAACTAATTTTACAATGCCGTTTAAGGCGTATCTGGGGCCGTATCCTGCTCTTTGGGCATAAAAACCGCCCATAAGATCGGATATGAATCTCAAATCAGCACTGCCGCCAAGGTAGATTTCAATTTCAGCACCTTCATACGGTGTTTTTGTACCGGCAGCATTGGTGCGTTCCATTGATGCGGTAAAAATGTCAACCATTTGCGATGCATTGGCTACCCAAACCGTTCTTTGTTTTGCGGTAGAATAACCGTCAGCGTTTACAAGTGTATAATTTATAACGTATCTATCAGCAACGGAAGTATTAACCGCTCCGTCAATCTGTACTTGCGAAGAACAATCTACGC
>JAEEXW010000373.1 GCA_016287995.1 Bacteroidales bacterium | reverse complement strand
CAAGCCAAGACAAAACTATCGCCGCCACAGTCGCAACCAAAAACGGCAGAGTGTTTATACAAAGATTTTTTATGCTGACGCCGTTGATTCTCCTGACAAAAAAATGCAGCAAAAAAATACACAACACGTTGACAATCACGTAAAACGCCGCCATCGTCAAAATTCCGTATTTGAAGGTAAAAACTACGGTCAAAATCTGCAACAAACAGTTTGTTATGACGCAAAACATCAAAATTCCTGATTTTGAAGAACTTAAAAGTTGCTTTTGATAAAGTTTGCCGACAGGATAAAATGCGCCCCAAACGCACAGAATAGTCATAATTTCGGCACTTTGAGCCCACTTGTCAGAGATTGTTACCGTGATAAATTCCGGCGCAACAAAACCCAAGCCCAGCATACACGGAAACGCAATAAAACACGTTGTCTGCATGAGTTTGTTAAACACAATCAGCAGCGAATTTTTCTCGGTTTTGGCAAGGACAGGCTGCATAACGTTTTCGATTGCGAGCGAAATTGTCTGCGTGCCGAGGTTCGACCATTTGTAGGCCTGCGAATAAAAACCGACTTCTATTTTCGTGAAAAACCTTCCCAACAGAGTCGTGAAAAAATTGTCGTTTAAGATTTGAAAAAGCGTTGTTATAAGGAGTTTTGACGAGAAAGGCAGCATTTCCTTCACGGGACGGAAATCTATCTTGAAACTGATTTTCAGCGGCGAAAAAATCCTGTACATCACCGTTGAAACCACGATGTAGACCACGTTCATCGCCGCAATCGCCCAATATGTAAAATCCGAAAACGCCAATACGACCGCCGTCAGTCCCGAAACCACCGTCGCTGTCAAAGTGCATTTTGACATCTCTTTAACTTTCAGATTTTTAAACAGATAAGCGTTGTGCGCCGTGCCGAGGCTGCAAAACAGAAAGCCCAAAAACATAAACCGTCCGAGGCTGACAAGTTCAGGCGTTTTAAAAAAATCCGCTATCCACGGCAGCGAAAAAAACAGCACAGAATACAGCACCGCCGCCGTCAAAAAACTTGTCCAAAATACTGAATTATAATCGTTTGAAGTGATGTTTTTTCTGTTTGTGAGGGCGGAGCGGAAACCGCCTTCCTGCAATGCGTTGGAGAGTGCGGCAAAAATTGTCAACATTCCTACAATTCCGTAGTCGCTGACGCTTAATTTCCGCGCCAAAAATATACCGAAACCAAGGTTCAGCAGTTGTTGCAAAACGTTGCTGAGCCCGCCCCAAAAAAGCCCTTCGGCGGTTTTAGTTTTGATACTCTCAGGCTGCATTGTGTTTTTTTACTGAAAATAAAAAAGCCGTTCCCGAAATATGAGAACAGCCTTTCTTTGTAGCCCCATGGAGAATCGAACTCCAATTCCCAGATTGAGAATCTGATTTCCTAACCGTTAGAAGATAGGGCCAAACTTGTTTTCCTTGTTTTGACGATGCAAAGGTAAAACAGTTTTTTGACACTGCAAAATTTTTTTTAACTTTTTTAGAGTTTTACTCCGCGTAAAAAGTCTTCCGTCTTCATTCTTTTCTTTCCTTCCAACTGAATGTCAAGGAGTTGAATGTATCCGTTTTGACAGGAAATTTTTATAAAATTTTTGTTGTCGGTGATAACTTTTCCGACCTCTTTTCCTGACGAATCCGGCTCAAAACCGACTTCAAAAACCTTTACGTTCATTTCTTTGTCCTTGATTTTCAGGGTTGTAAAGGCGGCAGGATAGGGGCTGAGACCGCGGACAAGGTTCTTTATAGAGATTCCGTCCTTTGAAAAATCCAGACGGCAGTCCTCTTTAAAAATCTTCGGCGCGGGTTTCAAAACCGTGTCAGAAGATATTAACTCGCTCTGAGCCACAGTTTTAACATCGCCAGAGATAATCATTTCAACCGTCTTTTTTACCAATTCCGAGCCGACAACCATGAGTTTGTCGTGGATAGTTCCGGCGTTGTCCTCCGGCAAAATGTCAACTTCCTGCTTCAACATAATGCGTCCCGTGTCGATGTCTTTGTCGAGGAAAAACGTTGTAACGCCTGTTTTTGTTTCGCCGTTGATGACAGCCCAGTTAATCGGCGCGGCACCTCTGTATTGCGGCAAAAGTGCGGCGTGAAGGTTGAACGTTCCTAATTTCGGCATTGCCCAAACCACTTCCGGCAACATTCTGAAAGCCACAACAACCTGCAAATCAGCGTTGAAACTTTTTAATTCCGCCAAAAACGCCTCGTCTTTTAATTTTGCAGGTTGAAGTACGGGGATTCCGTGTTCAACCGCGAACTCTTTGACGGGAGTCGGCAAAACTTTGCGGCCGCGGCCCTGCGGCTTGTCTTCGCCCGTTACAACGGCAACGACGTTAAAACCGCTGTCAACCAGCGTTTTTAACGGCGCAACCGCAAAATCGGGCGTACCCATATAAATTATTCTCATTAATATCTTTTTACCAAATTACAACAATAATTTACTTCAATCAGTGTCGCAGAATTGCCTTTTCCGAAACTGCCTGCCAAAAGCACAACTTTGTCGTCAATTTCGGCAAAACCTTTGTTCAGGACAAACGACACCGAACTTTGTATAAAATCGTCAGCCGAGCGGTTGAGTTTTACTCCGTGCGCATAAACTCCGTAAGAAAGTGCCAACTCTCTGATTACGTTTTCGTTATAGCACATTGCGTAAATGGGTTTTGCGCCTCTGTAAGCCGCGAGGTTGCGGATTGTTGTTCCCGAAAACGAGTCGGCGATGATACATTTTGCGTCGAGTTCCACCGAGGCGTGAACCGCCGTTTTTGACAAAAACTCCGAAATTTCACTTTTTACGTGTACGGGGTGAGTGTTTTCTTTGAGTTTTTCTTTTATATGTTCAACCTCCAAAGCAATTTTGCTCATCGTTTTAACCGCTTCAACGGGATATTGTCCAGAAGCCGTTTCGCCCGAAAGCATTACCGCGTCAGCACCGTCGTAAATAGCGTTTGCAACATCCGAAACTTCCGCCCTCGTCGGTCTCGGATTGCTAATCATCGTGTGAAGCATTTGTGTTGCAACGATTACGGGCTTTAAGTGATCGATTGCCTTTCTGTTGAGTTCCTTTTGAATTGCTGGAATTCTTTCTGCCTCGATTTCTATTCCGAGATCGCCGCGAGCAATCATAATGCCGTAAGCGTGGTCAAGGATTTCGTCAATGTTGTCAACGCCCTGCTGATTCTCTATTTTGGCGATAATCTTGATTTTAGAATCTTACTTGTCGAGAATTTTTTGAATACATATAACGTCTTCTTTGCAGCGTACAAACGAGTGCGCA
>JAEEXW010000372.1 GCA_016287995.1 Bacteroidales bacterium | reverse complement strand
ATAAGGTCGGTTACAGTGGTCTGAACCACAAATTTTTCCGGCGCAACGGTTTTTAATTTCAATTTTACGGCGTATGTTTTAGGCGTATTGGATTTCTGAAAACTCAAAATCTTAACCGCCGTATCAAGTGCTGCAACGTTTTCATAACTCTCCATAAGTTTGTAAAAAATTCTGACTTTCGCCGTGCTTTGGTTTTGAGCGTTAGCCTTTGAAAAAAGCAACTCAGAATCGTTGATAACCACGTATAAATCAATATCTTCCTTATTATTTTTTCTGACAAAAACCTTCGGATGAATCGTTGTTGCAGCGGGATTATAAATGTACGCCAACTGCTCCGAGCCAGTAGAAATCACCGAGCCCTCTCCTATTTGACCGTCAGCACCTTTACGAAGCAACGAACACCCGCAAAATATTGTCATTAAGGTAATTACCGAAAGCAAAAGATAATTTTTCATGTTAAAAATTTTTCGTAAAATTATAAAAATTTTTGACTTGTCGCCAATATTCCTGCCGAAAATTTTTCCGTAAAATCTTCCGTCAATTTCCAAAAACCAGATTTTAATTTTCCATTTTCAAAATTAGGCTTTTCGTTTATCCCACACGGAGGCTTATCATTCTGAAAAACAAAAAATTCAGCCAAAGAATTTTCGGCAATTTTGTCCGAGAGTTCCAACGCCAAACGCCCCATCGAATTTCTGCAATTAATTTCAACACAAGGGTTTATCTTTTTTTTTCCGCCATCGTTATAAACCATACAATCAATGCCAAGATTGCCGGAATAATTTTCTTTGAAAACTGATTTTTTCAAAACATTCATTTGCATTTCTTCTAATTCGCTGACAGTTAAGAAATCAACACCCGGAATTTCAGAAAATTTTTTCACATAACTCGACTGATAAAAACCATTGTCAGCCGTCTTAAAAACCGACAAACCGCGAAAAGTGATTTCACCATTAAGAAAAGTATAATGCATGGAAAAATCCGTCAGTTTTTCAAAGTAAACCTCACATTCCACAAAACCCTGCGTTTTTATCACAAAGTTTGTCCATTGCATAATATTGATAGTCAACTCGTTCTTTTTAAAAATTCTTACGCCCCTGCCACTGGCTGCAAAAGGTGCTTTAAAAACCACACCTTTATAATTAAGCGAAAATTTTTCCTTAAAAAAATCAAACGCTTCGTCGGCTGTTTTGGCTATAAAAGGCTGCTCGTTTTCTGTCGGAAATCTTTCTCCCAAAGGAAACGCAGAAAGAAAGTCAACCGTATTTTGCCGCGAATAAAAATTCTTAAAATTTTCTATTTCAGGCAAATTTTTAACCCTTACGTTCCTAATTAAGTTAAAAGCCCTCGGCGAAAAGCCCCATGGGAAAAAATTGTCAAACTCCATATTCTCAGCCTGTTGAAGCGAAATAAAACGGTCGCCGTTAGTAGGTTTCAACGTCAGAATATAATCGTCCTTTTTTGCAAACGACAAAGGCAAAGTCCTCAAATCATTTTCAAGCATTTGAGGAAATTTTTGAAGGCTGTAATTCTTGTCGCCGTTTGCAACCTCCAATTCGCAAGCCGGATTAAAAAAATACAAATCCATTTTAATTGTCGCGCCAATTTTGAGTTTTCTTGTATTCCACACCTTGGAACATCGCAGAATTGATGGACAGTCTGAAATTGTAACTCTTTAACATACCAAAAGGTATAATGTAAAAACTCAGATTAAAACAATGCAAATCTCTCGAAGCCGTTACCCTCGTAGAAGTCATTTTTTTTGCGTCAAAGTCATAACCCGAACTTACCGAAAAATGCCACTTTTGGGTAAAAGTTATCGTTCCCGAAAAATTCAAAGTCTGCGATATGACCGGATTCTTGTTGTTTGAATGCGAATAGTTGAAACCGTAATCCGCCGAAAGCGACCACGGACAAGAATAATAATCAAATTCGCCATCTTTCTCTTTTTGAGAAAGTTTTGAAGTTTTGCGCTTTTCCTCCACTTCCTCAGCCGTTGCGATGATATTGCCGTCTTCATCGGTTTCTGCCTGAGCCGGTTCTTCGCCATATTTTGCGGCTGCGGCTTCTTTTTCTTCTTTCTTCTTTTTGCCTAACGACTTGGAATCAAGCGAAAAACCTGTACTTGCCCGCGCCGCCGTAAAACGCGCCCATTGACGTCCGCCTGTCTCCTTAAACAAATAATATTTTGTACGTCTGCCTGCCGAGTCCAACTGATAAGGGTCAAAAGTTCCCGAAAAGGTCAACGTCATTTTGTCAAATAATCTCGTACTACCGCTCATGGAAATGTTAGAGAGGTTCATACTGTCAACTGCCATATTGTAACTACCTGAAAATCCAAGACTTTCTAAGATTTTTATTTTTGTATATTTGCCTTCTATCGTGTCGTTTTTGCCCTTGACTTTGAGTTCAAAATTGTTACCCAAAGAAAAATTCAAAGAGGCGTTTTTGCCCGAAGGCGGTGCACCGTAAACGCCGTTTTGATAAAGGCTAAAACGCTTTGTACCTGTTGTATCATAAGGATCGTTTTCATAAAATTTCCAAAACGTTTCCGAAAAGTCAGGTCTCCAAGATACACCCAAACTCGGTGTCAAAACGTGGCGGAAAGCCTTGATTCTTTTAGCCTTATTAAATTGGAAAATTCCGTAAAGTTTCGTACTTGCCGAAATCGAAGTTGAAAAATCATAACAATGTCTCCAAGCGTCAACTGTATCCGTACCGTAAGTATATCTATCAGGGTTTTCGCCCGAAAGGTCAAATGTTCCCATCATATAACGGTGAAGATAATTAGGATAAAGTCTTCCGGTGTAATTAATTGACGGAGAAACGTTTATGTATTTCAAGACGTTAAACGACGTACTGAGCGGAACGGCGTATTTCATACCGTATTTCATTTTATCGAACATACCTTGTTTAAAAAGCATGGAATCGGGAAGCGTAGAAACCGAGTTAGTAAAATTCATCGTAAACTGCGTACCGATTTTCTCGTACCAACGCTGAGAACCTACCTGAACACGCCTCTTAAACGGGAAAAACCTTTGCAAAGAAAACGTTGCAGCAGGTGCGGTAAACGAAAGTGTTGAATCGTAAAGGTTTTGCGTCATATTGGAGGCAATACTCAAATTACCAAAACCGCCAAAAAGTTTTTTCTGATAACTGACACTCGAAGATGTCGTACTGCGTGCATAGTCTTGAACGTCAGTCGCATTATAACGCTCATAGTTTTGCTTGTCGTATGAAATATTCGCGCTGAAATTACTCGTCGGGTTAGCCTTCGGATCTTGCGTAAAATTGAACTTCAACATAAAAGCATCTGACGCGTCG
>JAEEXW010000371.1 GCA_016287995.1 Bacteroidales bacterium | reverse complement strand
GCAATACCGCTGACATCATCAATTTGGGTAGTGTTGATTTCGTCCAATTTTGCTTGGTCGATAACTGAGACCGCAATAGGCACTTCTACATTTGACTGCAAACGCTTCTGCGTGCTGATAAAAATATCTTTGAACTCTTTTAATACTTCAAGTTCCAAAGTTATGTTTTTAGTGCCTTCCGTAACGGGTTCGGTATGTGCCAAAAAGCCGCTGTAACGGAATGTTACAACATTGTTTTCATATTCTTTCGGAACAACAAGATGATAACGACCTTCCATATTTGAAAGCGTTAAAACTTTTGTTCCTTCAATAATAATCATTGCGCCGCTGAGCGGATTGTGTTCGTTATCATAAATTATGCCGCTCATGGTCTTTTGCGCGGACGAAACACCGGCAATCAAACACACAGCCGCTGTTAAAAAAGTTTTTCCGAGACGTTTCATAGCATTTTATATTTTCAAAAAAAAGTTTTTAATCACTGATTTTTCTAACCACCATAATGCCGTCCCTTAACGGTAAAAGTACGTTTTCTACTCTTTTGTCGTTTTCAACGATGTCGTTAAGAGCCATGATGCCTTTGGTGTAAGTATCGTTTTCCTTGACCTGAGAAACAACCTTGTCATACCATAAAACGTTGTCAATCAGGATATAACCGCCTACGTTTATTTTGTCGAAAACATTTTCGTAATAAAGCGGATACTGACGTTTGTCTCCGTCAATAAAAGCCATATCAAACTTAAAACCAAACTCTTTGACAATTTCCGCACCGTCGCCGATATGAAGGACAACTTTGTCGGAAATTCCCGCCCTCGAAAAAAAATCTTTCAAATGGTCTTCGAGTTCGTCTTTGATTTCGATGGTGTGAAGTTTGCCGCCCGGTTTCAAGCCTTTTGAAAGACAGTACGCTGAATAACCGGTAAAAGTTCCGATTTCAAGAATATTTTCCGGGGCAATCATGCGGGAAAAAAATTCCAACAACTTGCCTTGAACTTGTCCTGAAAGTTGTCTGGGCATAGTTGTAGTGAGATTGGTTTTCCGTCTTAGCCAAACCAAAACTTCGTCTTCTTTTGTCGTATGGTTTTCTACGTATTCTTCAAGCGTTAACATTTTTTTGCTTTTAATTTTTTTACAAACAAAAAACGGTCAGGATTCCACCAATAAACCCTGACCGTTTGTAGTCCCTACGGGAATCGAACCCGTGTTACAAGAATGAAAATCTTGCGTCCTAGCCTCTAGACGAAAGGACCATCGTCTTTTGCATTAGACTCACCGTCTTTTGCTTTTTGCGTTGCAAAGGTAAGTAGGTTTTTTGATTCTGCAAAATTTTTTTTTACTTTTTTTGCAAATATTTTTTATTTTCTTCGTAATCGTCTGATAAATAGTATTTTAATATACCGCTCAAACGCTTAAAAAAATCATCTTTTTGAGGCTTTTCATTAGCATTTAGAGCCTTTATACTAAAAATTAAGTCGCAAGTAAACATCAAAGCCGCGCAATCTGTGATAGAATTTGCAGTAAAAATCGCTGCTGAATACTCTTTTTCCTTAACATTTACTGTCTTATCTACGCCCTCAAAGCCGATTACTTCCAAAGTTTTTTCTAACATTTCAGCGCAAAGTTGTGTGTCCGTGATGTCAAAATCGAAATACGACGGGCTGTTCTTTAACAAAGCGTTGAATTTTATGAGTTTGAAATACGTTTTTAAATCTGCTGACAAAAATTTAGGCTCAGGGGCAAACTGCGATACTACATCAAGCGCGGGCAAACCTGAAACCGTGAAATTTCTGAATTGCGCCCTCGAAAACATTTTTGAGAATCCAAAACTCAAATTAGCAAACTCTTTTGCTAAAAGAAAAGACATTTGCGGATAATTCATGTAGTTGTCGTTGTCAGTATCAAGCATTTCGCCGTCTACAACAATGTATTTCCCTTCTGCAACCTCGTTGGAGAAAACTCCCTGATTGCGGTTGAAAATAACGTAAATTTTTACTTCCGGCATTTCAAAAAACGCTTTACACTCTTCAAAAAGTGCGTGCAACTGAGGATAATTTTCCGCGTTTACTTCTTCTGCATAATTCAAAACCGAAGAAACGGCATCGTTGACGGCAACTTTTTGTGTCCAAGTTTTTAGGTCGGCGTATCTTCCGCCGCGACGGACTGCCCAAGAAAAATCCTTCAAAGAAAAAGACGAAAATTTCGCCGTATATTCGTGCCGTGTCTCAAAGAATGAATAGTTATAAAAATTTTCCTTGTCAAAAACCGTTTGGGCAAGTTTTATGCGTTTTGCTGTTTCTTCATCGGCAAGAGTTGCCCAAAGTTCCAAACTTTTTAGGTCTGTCGGGTCTTCCAAAGCACAGAGTTTTGCGTATTTCAGTTTTTCTTTATCGGTTTTAACGGTTTTAATAATTTCCTTTAATGCGTAGATATTTAAGACGTTAGGTATATCAGGAAAATTTTTCGACGAAACCTTTTCAATAACGTTTTCCAAAAGTTTTTGAGCCGCTTGTTTTTCCAAAACGCAGACCAATTTTTTTGCGATTCCCAACTCTACAAATGCACAGTTAAGTTCTGAATTATCTATCTTAAAATACTTATCTCGTAACAAAAGAAGAATTTCCCTGAATTTTTCCGTGTCAGAAATTATGTTTTTAATCCGCGAAATTACATAAATCAAACTCAGAATTTCGTTTTTGCCGAAATCGAATTTTGAAAGAAATGTTTTGAGTTTTATTTCTAAACTGTTTTCCGAAAACAAAGAGTTTGCTTTTTCTATCAATTCGCCGGCGGCAGCACCGTCAATTTTGCCCGAAGAAAGTCCGCCGCTGAATTTTAAGACAGAAGCGGCAAAAAAGTCAAATGGGAGAGTAGTTTCATTTGCTAAAATTTTCGCAAAAAAACCGGCACGCTCTTTTTCGCCGTTGTTAAAATTCAAAACGGATATTTCAAAAAGTTTTTCTTGTTTTGTCTTATTGTTAAGCGTTTGGATTTCGTCAAAAAGAAAATCGTTGTCGCGGTGTGTAACCCATTTTGTAGAGCCTGCGGTAACGGTATCTCTGCCGATTCTCGAATATACTTTCATTTCCTCGTTAGAGAGGGTTTCGATGTATTTTTCTTGTAAATTTTTATCCAAAACAATTAGATATGCCCCTGTGGTTGTCAAAACATAAAAAGCCTTGTCAGATTCCGAAATCTGAGCGTTTGACCTCGACTGTTCAATTTTGAAAATATCGAGTTTTGCCAAAATATATTCTCCGTTTTCTATATGACTTGCCAAAATAGAGGATACTCCTATGTCATCGCTAAGAAAATAACGTCCCTGTGGTTT
>JAEEXW010000370.1 GCA_016287995.1 Bacteroidales bacterium | reverse complement strand
ATTATAGTTCATAATTTCTTAAATTCGGGTGCAAAGTTAATGCTTTTTTTTTAATCTACAAGTTTTTTTTATGTTTTTTTTTAAAACTGTGCGGATTTTGGTGTTCTGGGGAACGGAATAACGTCGCGGATATTCTGCATACCAGTTACAAAAAGAATCAAACGCTCAAAACCGAGTCCGAAACCAGCGTGAGGACAAGAACCCCATTTTCTGGTTTCAAGATACCACTCGTAACCGTCAAGTTTCATGCCGAGTTCGTTCATTCTGCCGGTGAGTTTTTCGTAACTTTCCTCGCGGACACTTCCGCCGATGATTTCGCCGATTGACGGGAAAAGAACGTCTGTGCCTTGAACGGTTTTGTTGTCCTCGTTTATCTTCATGTAGAAAGACTTGATTTCTTTCGGATAATCAATCATGATAACCGGCTTTTTGAAATGCTCTTCAACAAGATAACGCTCGTGTTCAGAGGCAAGGTCAACGCCCCAAGATACGGGGAACTCAAATTTTTTGCCGTTCTTAATTGCCTCTTCAAGGATTTTTATACCCTCGGTGTAAGGCAAACGAACGAAATCTTCTTTCAAAACACCTTCCAAACGTGCAATTAAACCTTTGTCAATCATATTGTTAAGGAATTGCAAATCGTCTTTGCAGTTGTCCAAAGCCCATTTAACACAATATTTGATGAAATCCTCTTCCAAATCCATGAGTTCTTTCAAATCCATGAAAGCGATTTCGGGTTCAATCATCCAAAATTCTGCCAAGTGACGTGGTGTATTGGAATTTTCAGCACGGAAAGTCGGTCCGAAAGTGTAAATTGCACCGAGAGCCGTTGCAGCAAGTTCGCCTTCAAGTTGACCCGAAACGGTAAGCGAAGTTTGCGCTCCAAAAAAGTCCTGAGAATAATCAACTTCGCCGTCTTTTGTCTTCGGCGGATTCTTCAAATCCAAAGTCGTAACTTGAAACATCTGACCTGCACCTTCGCAGTCGCTTGCCGTAATAAGCGGTGAGTTCCAATAATAAAAACCGTGCTCATGGAAATAGGTGTGAATAGCCATCGCCATATTATGACGGATTCTGAAAACCGCACCAAAAGTGTTTGAACGCATACGGATATTGGCGTGTTCTCTCAAAAATTCCATCGAGTGTCCTTTCTTTTGAAGCGGATAATCAGAGCCTGCCGTGCCGTAAACTTCAATTTTTTCGGCTTGAATTTCAACGCTTTGCTCTGCGCCCTGACTTTTTACCAAAACACCTTCAACGTTAAGACACGCACCGGTAGTAATATCTTTTAAAATATTTTCGTCAAATTTTTCTGCGTCCGCAACCACTTGGACGTTTTTGATTGTAGAGCCATCGTTCAATGCGATGAAATTCACCGCCTTGCTGCCCCTGCGGGTACGAACCCAACCTTTTACGTTAACCTTTGCGCCATAATCTTCGCGCTTTAAGAGGTCGATAACTTTCGTTCTTTCCATCATTTAAAAACTATTTTTTTTCGGCGCAAAGATAGTAATTTTTTCGGACTTTTTTTCAAGAAAAAGCAAAAAAATTAAATAGAAAACGCCATTAGAGAACTTTTACCCGATTTCTATATATATTTCTAAAAATCAGCAACTTATTATCCCCAATATTTTTATTTTCAATTAACTTGCCCTGTATTTGAGCGGCTTTTGTGCCGCTATACAACATTTCGTTAGACTGAAAAATACGTATTTCGTCCCAAAGCCCATAACGGAGAAAAAAATTGTGCGTTTTTGCGCCACCTTCCACGATAACACTTTGTATATTATTGTGATACAGTTTGTTAAGTATTTCTTCAACTGCAATTTCTTTAACAATTATCGTTGGTTGGGAATTATCAAAAACGTTTAATGTTTTGTCAAGGGAATTTTCTTTATCGAGAATTATTCTGATAGGATTTTTCCCGCTCCAAAGTCTGTTGTCAAGGTGCGGATTGTCCCTTTCCGCGGTTGTGGTGCCTACCAAAATTGCATCTTCTTCGCTGCGCCATTTATGGCTGAGAATATTTGTCAGAGGATTGGAGATTTTTACCGGACGAAAATCCTTATCCAAGTATCCGTCAAGACTTTGCGCCCATTTGAGAATCACATACGGACGTTTTAAATTCACAAAAGTAAAAAATCTGCGGTTAAGTTCCTGACATTCCTTTTCCAAAACGCCTGTTACAACTTCAACACCGGCATTTTTAAGTTTTTTAATACCCTTTCCGTCCACTTTTGAAAACGGGTCAAGACAGCCGACATAAACTTTTTTAATGCCTTTTTCGATAATCAAATCTGCGCAAGGCGGCGTTTTTCCAAAATGTGCGCACGGTTCAAGACTAACGTAAATTTCTGATTCAGAGAGCAGTTCGGGATTTTTTACCGAGTTAATAGCGTTGACCTCAGCATGTGCTTGACCGAATTTTTTGTGATAACCCTCGCCGATTATTTTGCCGTTATGAACGATAACCGCACCAACCATAGGATTAGTACTAACACTGCCTGCACCGAGTCCCGCAAGAAAAATGCACCGGCGCATAAATTGTTCGTTTTCTTTTGTAATCATATTTTGAATTTTTTTTCGGCGTTTAACGTTGTTGTTTCTATAACAGTTTGAATGTCAACATTTTTCAGTTCGGCGATTTTTTCAGCGACAAACCTTATAAAACTGCTTTCGTTGCGTTGTCCGCGCTTTGGAACGGGTGCAAGATACGGCGAATCGGTTTCGAGAACGATTTTTTCCAAAGGTAAAACGTTTTTTACAATTTCGGCGAGTTCCGCACCTGATTTCTTGAAGGTTACCACGCCGCCGATTCCAAAATAAAAATTTTCGTAATCCTTTAAAATTTTTTCAGCATCGTTTTTATTTGACGAAAAGCAGTGAAAAATTCCCGAAATTTTGCCCTTGTAATTGTCCAAAATTTCAAAAATTTCTTTATACGCTTCGCGACAATGAATTATGATAGGAAGTTTTCGTTCAATAGCAATATTTACTTGATATTCAAACACTTTCTTTTGAATTTCAAGAGTGTCTGTCATATAATGCAAATCAATTCCTATTTCGCCGATTGCGACAATCGATTTTGAAAATGCAAAATTGAAAATTTCTTTCAATTGATTTTCATAGTTTTGAGTATCAATATCTTCCGGGTGAAGGCCGAGTGTCGGAAAACAATTTTCAGGAAATTGTTTACAAAGGTCAAAAATTCCTTTCAGAGATTTTTCTGAGCAGCACGGCAAAACATTTTTTTTAACGCCAGATAATACCGCCCTTAAAACCGCTTCTTCACGGTCTTCATCAAAAGCCGAATCAAAAAAATGCGTATGTGTGTCAGAA
>JAEEXW010000369.1 GCA_016287995.1 Bacteroidales bacterium | reverse complement strand
CTTGTATGACAAGGGTAAGCGTTCCTGCCTTGTCATCGGCTTTTGCAATAGTGTAGGGCACGCGCTCGCTGTTGTTGTCAACACGAACAATAATGAATTGTCCTGGGCGACAGCTGTGAGCAATAAGTGGCGCTTCAACAACTATGCAAAAAACTTTTTCAGAGTATTGTTCTTTTGAAACGATTTTATTCATGGCGGGGTAATATTAAAGTTAGGAGTTAGAAGTTAGGAGTTATAAGTTAGGAGTTGATTAGCTATGCCAATTTTAAGTTATTCAATAGAAAAAACATTTGGCTTCTACCTTCCTTTATCTTCTTTAGTAATAGGTAGTCATCATAATAAGATGACTACCTATTTATGCTGTCTGACTATTAGTCAATATATTCGAAGCCTGTGTAAGGAACCAAAGCAGCAGGAATCTTAATGCCCTTTTCTGTCTGGTTGTTTTCGAGGATTGACGCAACGATACGTGGCAAGGCGAGAGCTGAACCGTTAAGAGTGTGGCAAAGCTCTGGCTTCTTGCTTCCCTCAGGACGGAAACGGCACTTCAAGCGGTTAGCCTGATATGTGTCGAAGTTAGATACTGAAGAAACTTCCAACCAACGTTTCTGTGCCTCAGAATAAACCTCGAAGTCGTAGCAGATAGAAGAAGTGAAGCTCTGGTCGCCACCACAAAGAAGAAGAATGCGGTAAGGCAATTCGAGTTTCTTAAGCAAGCCTTCTACGTGCTCAAGCATCTCTTTGTGGCTCTGCTCAGAATGCTCTGGCTTATCAATACGAACAATCTCTATCTTTGAGAACTCGTGCAGACGGTTCAAACCACGAACATCCTTACCATAAGAACCAGCCTCACGACGGAAACACTCAGTATAGGCACAGTTCTTGATAGGAAGATCCTTTTCGTCGAGAATTACATCACGATAGATATTTGTTACAGGAACCTCGGCAGTAGGGATGAGATATAGGTCGTCAACCTCACAGTGATACATCTGACCTTCTTTGTCAGGAAGTTGTCCCGTGCCGAAACCAGATGCTTCGTTTACCAAAACAGGCGGTTCAACTTCTTGATAGCCGGATTTTTCGGCTTCGTCAAGGAAAAAGTTGATAAGTGCGCGTTGAAGTTTTGCGCCTTTGCCTTTATAAAGCGGAAAGCCAGCACCAGTTATTTTAACGCCGGTTTCAAAGTCGATAATGTCGTATTTTTTAGCCAAATCCCAGTGGCAAAGCGGTTGAAAACCTTCATAATTAGGATTTTCGCCGCCACGACGGATTTCTACGTTGTCTGCTGCACTTTTGCCCGGTGCAACAAGTTCGTAAGGAAGGTTAGGCAGCAAAACCAATGTGTCAAAAAGTTCTTTGTCAAGAGCCTGAAATTTATCTTCCTGCTCTTTGATAATAGTTTTGAGTTCTGTTGAACGTCCTTTTGCTACCTCTGCGCCTTGCTTGTCGCCGTTTTTGAAAAGTTCGCCGATTTTTTTTGCTAATCCGTTTTGTTCGGCTTTATTGTCTTCGAGTTGTTTTTGAATTTCGCGTTTTGCTTTGTCAAGAGCGACAATTTTTTCTACTGCCGGTCTTGCGTCGCGGTTTTTTATCGCCAAACGCTCAATTACAAATTCTGGATTCTCTACTATTGTTTTAACTAACAGCATGATACACTTTATTATAAATAAAAACTCCCAAGAGATTTTTCTAAACGAAAAGCCGTCTCAGGAGTCGTTGTTTTTTTGTTCAATTAAATATTCATACGTTATTTGGCTTCAACGTTTTCAATTACGTTAACGTAACTTTTGTCTTTGCCTTTTATTTCAAATTTCACTACTCCGTTTGTGAGTGCAAAAAGAGTGTGGTCTTTGCCCATACCTACGTTTTTGCCCGGATAGTGCTGTGTGCCTCTTTGACGTACGATAATGTTTCCGGCGATAACTGCTTCGCCGCCGTATTTTTTAACGCCCAAACGTTTGCTGTGTGATTCGCGGCCGTTTCTCGAACTGCCGACACCTTTCTTATGTGCCATTTCTTTTACTAAGTTTTTGAGATTTTACAATAAATTTGTCTTAAAATTCTTATCGCCAAACTTTTAGAAATTAATATCTTCGATAAGAATCTGGGTTAAATACTGACGGTGTCCCCTCTTAACGGCGTAACCTTTTCTGCGTTTTTTGTGAAAAACGATAACCTTGTCGTCTTTGAGGTGTTTGAGAACTTTTGCGGAAACCTTTGCGCCTTCCACTTTCGGTGCGCCGATTTTAACATCGCCGTCATTGTCAACCAAAAGAACGTTGTCGAAACTTACATTGCTGCCTTCTTCGTTTTTGAGGCGGTGAACATAAACTTTTCTGTCTTTTTCAACTTTGAATTGTTGACCTAAAATTTCTACTATTGCGTACATTTTTTGAAATTTTTGTGCCGGTAAGGCGGTAACTCTATAAAAGTCAATCACTTAAAATACCTCCCGACTGATTAATACTATTTTTTCGTGCGGCAAAATTACGCTTTTTTATTTTTATGACCAAATTTTTTGGATTTTTTTTATGACTTTTTTGTTTTGCTTAATGTTTTTTTAATATTGTTTTTTATTAAAATTTTATATATCTTTGGCACGGAATTTTTTTTCTTAAAGTTGATGTTATTGGAAATGAGAAAAAATATACTTTTAATATTTTTGATATTTGTGTTTTCGCAAGTTTTTGCACAGAAGCCGGTTGCGCAGTCTGAGGTGGACAGTTTGGAAAAAGCCCGTCGATTCAAAGTCTTGGGTAGTGCTTTTGCTGCAAAATGCAAGACAGACAGCATGTTTTTTTATTACAGCAAGGCTTTGGATATTTACAGACAAATCGGGGATACCGCCGGAATGTCTTCCGTAGTTACTTATATCGGTGTTGCTTACAAGGATTTGGGTTTTAAAAAATCTGCAAAAGGTTATTTCAGACGTGCCCTTCGTTATGATTCCCTCCAAAACGATTATCTAAAAATGGCTGTCGATTTTCAGCATTGGTCAGAGTTGACGGAAGATAAAAATGAGGCTGTCGGGTATTTAAAAAAGTCCATTGCTATATCGGATACTATTAAAGATAAAAATGCCGTAGATGTTAAGTCTCACGGTTATAAAAGTTTGGCAATGAGATTTTTGGAATTTGCATACGATAAAAATGACAAAACATACGCTGATAGTTGTGCAGAGTGTTTGAAAAAGTTGGAAAATTATGAATTTATTAAATATAGGGACAAATCGTATTTGGAAGTGCAACTTGTCCGCACGCGTTATTTGATTTTCATAGAAAAATACAAAGATGCGTTGGAAGTGCTTACGGCTGCCGACAAAAACTCCGACAGCGAAAAGTGGGACAAAATTTCGTTTGTGGAATA
>JAEEXW010000368.1 GCA_016287995.1 Bacteroidales bacterium | reverse complement strand
GCAAGCGTTTGTGTTTGAATCGTCGCCGCCGATAATAACGATAGCATTGATATTCAATTTTTTGCAGATTTCAAGACCTTTGTCGAATTGAGAGGTTTCTTCGAGTTTTGTACGGCCTGAGCCGATGATGTCAAAACCGCCGGTGTTTCTGTATTCGTCGATAATATCGGCTGTGAGTTCAACGTATTTGTGGTCAACAAGACCGGAAGGACCGCCTAAAAATCCGTAAAGTTTGGAATCTTTGTTGATTGCTTTGATGCCGTCAAAAATACCCGAAATTACATTGTGTCCGCCGGGAGCCTGACCGCCTGAAAGAATAACGCCAACGTTCAATGCTTTTGCTGCCATTGATTGATCAGCTTTTTCAAACGTTACGATAGGCAAACCGTAAGTGTTCGGGAAAAGTTTTTTGATTTCTGCTTGGTCTGCAACTGATTCAGTTGCCTTACCTTCAACTAATTTTGCCGCATTTGCGATAGATGCTGGCATTTTGGGCTGATAAGCAGCCCTCGCAATTTGTAAAGGACTTTTTTCCATCTCTTTATGTTATTAAAATTGTTATTTTTCTACTTTTTCTTCTTCTTCTTCAAAAAACGAGCATTTTCCGTCGGCAAAAACGGTGCCGTGTCCGCGTGCAGGAATGTCGCAACTTACTGCAATTTGGCTTTTGTTTAAGTCGCGGTCATACACAAAAAATTCATACCTTATGGTATCGTAATCGAAATATCCGAGCGGAATTTCGATTTTTACTTTCACCTCGGCTTTAAGATATTTGTTTTGACCGATAGGTGCTTTGTAAGGTATTCTGTAATGTAGGTTTCCTGAAATTTTTTGCAGTTCTGAGTAGCCGCCGTTGTGCTTTTCTGAAACCGTAATGAAAAGGTTGTTGTAATAGAGCGATTCGGGCGAAAAATCTCCTGTTGTGTCCTTGTCGTTAAGACCGAGATTCCCGTCGCCGTCTATTATTTCAAGCGTTACATTTTGAAGTTTTACCTCGTTGCCCAAAGCGTCAACCGTGTCAGCAATATAAACGGATTTAAATTCCACTGACGGCAATTCGGAATAGGTTTCCAATTTGCTACAAGCGTAGAGCGTTAAGAGTAAAACTATTATGAATAGTACCTTTTTCATTTTATTTTTTTCTGAAAAATATTTTAATCGGCACACCTGAAAAGTCTATGTCTTTTCTGAGTCTGTTTTCGATGTACCGCTTGTAGGGGTCGCGGATATATTGCGGCAAGTTGCAGAAAAGTGCAAACGTCGGATAATGTGTCGGCAGTTGTGTCGCATATTTCACCTTTATAAATTTGCCTTTCCAAGCCGGCGGCGGAGTTTCCTCTACGTACTGTTGAATAAGACGGTTGAGTTGCCCCGTAGAAATCTTGCGACTGCGGTTTTCGTAGACATGTACCGCTTCTTCCATCGCTTTCAAAATTCTTTGTTTGCTAATCGTTGAGGTAAAAACAACGGGTACGTCGTCAAAAGGTTCAAGACCTTTTTTAATATATTCTTCGTAACGTTTTGTGGAATTGTTTTCGCTTTTGTCCATTAAATCCCACTTGTTGACGCAAACCACCAAGCCTTTGTTGTTTTCTTTTATAAGGCGGAAGACGTTCATATCTTGTGCTTCAAGACCTTGCGTTGCGTCCAACATCAAAATGCAAACGTCAGCCTCTTCGATAGCGCGGACGGAACGCAAAACCGAATAGAACTCAATATTTTCCGAAACTTTGCTTTTTTTTCTAAGTCCCGCTGTGTCAACGAGAATAAAATCGTGTCCGAATTTGTTGTAACGGGTGTTGATTGTGTCGCGTGTTGTGCCGGCAATCGGTGTTACGATGTTTCTTTCGCTGCCGGTCAACGCATTGATTAACGATGACTTGCCGACGTTAGGACGACCTACGACAGCAATTTTCGGGATTCCCGCTTCATCGTCTACCGTGTCTTCTTTGAAGTCTTTGACAACGGCATCCAACAATTCGCCCGTACCGGAACCGGTTGCAGCACAAATTGTGTATATTTCGCCCAAGCCGAGCGAATAAAACGCATTACTTTCCAAAACCAAATCTGGGTTGTCGGTTTTGTTAACAGCCAAAAAAACAGGCTTTTCACATCGGCGGAGAATTTCTGTTATAACTTCGTCGCCGCTTGTTACGCCGAGTTTTGCATCGGTCATAAAAATAATTACGTCAGCCTCCTCGATTGCAAGGTGAACCTGTTTTTGAATTTCGTTTTCAAAAATATCGTCCGAATTATTAACGTAACCGCCTGTATCAATGACAGAAAACTCTTTGCCGTTCCAATCTGATTTGCCATAATGACGGTCGCGCGTAACGCCTGCCGTCTCATGAACGATAGCCTCACGAGAACCTGTCAGACGATTGAAAAGTGTTGATTTGCCCACATTCGGGCAACCTACTATTGCTACTATATTGCTCATAAAATTATTCTGCTTTGGTTTTAAGGAAAACGTCAATAAGTTTTAATGCGGTCTCAGCGTTCTGCGGCTCAACCTCAAGATTAACGTTAGGATCAAAAACAGGTTCTGACCACTTACTATTCTCGTTGTCGGAGTGTTTGTTGTCCACAAAACATTTGATTCCGTTGCTCTCTAAATGCTTTCTGATAATGTTCACGTCTATTGCAAGCCCGCTGAACACTTTAAATAATTGCGTTTCCATAATCAACCGAAATTTTTTAACGTGCAAATATAGATTTTTTTTAGGATTTGGCAAAATAAATGATTAACTTTGCAGAAAAAATGAACAATTCCGAACTTTTTTTATACATAAAACAAGAAATTTCTTCAGTTTATGACAACGACCCTAATGCAATCAAGGCTGTTGCCGTGAAAATTTTTTCTCATCTTTATAATATAACACTGACGGATATTTTAATGCATCCGGAGAAGAAAATCGAAAATTTTTCTTTAGAAAAAATCCGCAGCGTATTAGAAAGAATAAAAAAACACGAACCGTTAGAATATATTTTTAACAATGCGCAATTTCTTGATTTAGAGCTTTTTACTGAAAGTTCGGTACTAATTCCGCGCCCCGAAACGGAAGAACTAGCAATGATGGTTTCTAAGGAATTAAAAAACTCAGATGAAACTTTTGAAATCGGATTAGGCAGCGGTTGCATTTCGATTTATTTGGCAAAAAACCACCCCGACAAAAATTTTTACGGTTGCGACATCAGTGAAAAAGCCCTGAAAGTTTGCGAAAAAAACATCAAAAAATATAATCTTAAAAATTTAAAAATATTTTTATCCGACATTTTCAATTTTCAAACCGATAAAAAATTTGACGTTATCATCTCGAATCCGCCTTACGTCAGAGATTGTGAAAAAAATCAGATGCAAAAGAATGT
>JAEEXW010000367.1 GCA_016287995.1 Bacteroidales bacterium | reverse complement strand
AAAAAGAATCAAGAAAATAAAACCGATTGGAAAGAAAAAGATTTCCACGAAATCGTAATGAAACAATATGAACTGATTAATTCCCAGTTCAATACAATCCGTCAAATGCAAATTGACCAAGAGGAAAGAGATGCTGAATTTGACCTTTCACGTCTTATTCCGGGATTTTTAAGGAAGAAAAAAGACAATGATGAAAAAAATCCAAATGATGTCCAAACTAAAAAAAAATCAGTTTTTGGAAGGCTTTTTGATTTCCTATTACTTGCATTTGCAACAAACATAAAAATCATTGCAGCATTTACCATTATTGGCATCATTATCGGTATTGCAACGTACTTTTATGCGGAAAAAATATACGACAGCACAATCAGATACTCTTCGGGTATTATTACCCATGATTTTTATGAGGGAAGCATAAAAGAACTCGGTACAATAGCGATTAATGCGCCAGAATATTTAGCAATAAAACTCAATATAGATAAAGAAGATGCTATTAAAATAAAAAATATCAAATTCAAAGTATACGAGGGGTTCACAAGAACTAAAAAACGTCAAGTAAACGACACTACAATTGAAAATTACACATATTTTCCCTTTTTTGACGTAGTACTCTCCGTTACTGATAACTCTGTTTTGGATGCAGCAGAAAAAGGTCTGACCGAATATCTCGGCAATTCGTCTTACGTTGACGACCGTCTGAAAAGTTTATCCGTCGGTTTTAGAACGCAATTAGAAGATATTGAAAAACAGTTATCAAATATGGATTCTATCACACAAGCTGCTATCAGCCACATGAACGGTAGCAAAGAGAATCAATTCTTCGTTAAAGAAACAGGTCTTGACGGCAAAGGCCTTATCCTCAACCAAACAGAACCCGTCGGCGGAATCATAACGTCTGTCATCAACGAAAGCAAAGCGTCAACCGCACAAAAAGCATTACTGACAGAACAATTAGCCGATATTGATAACGACAGATTCAAACTCATCGAAAGCCACTCTGTCAGCAACAAACCATCGTCGCCAACCCTGAAAACGGTAATTATCTACGCCGTAATATGGAGCATCTTAGGTTTTGTTGCAGCATTGATAAAAATTACTTTCTTAAAACTCAAAAACAGAGTTAAAGAATTAGAAAAAGTAACAAAATAAAAAAAGCGGGATTTACCCGCTTTTTTTATTTCATATAAAAGTGTGTTAATTTCAAATCCCTATCTCTTGAACTTGTTCCCACGTAAACCAAGAAATTACCCGGTTCAAAAACCTTCTGCATATCCTGATCATAAAAAGTTAAATCATCTTTTGTCAGTTCAAATTCTACTTGGGCACTCTCTCCTGCTTTCAGCCAAACTTTCTTAAAGGCTTTCAACTCTTTAATAGGACGTACAACACTCGCAAACTCGTCTCTAATATAAAGTTGGACAACTTCCGCTCCGTCTACCGAACCTGTATTTTTTACAGTAGTTGTTATCTTAACCGCTTTGCTTTGCGTTAAGGTGTCGCGGCTAATTTCAGGAGAAGCAACCTCAAAGGTCGTATAACTCAAACCGTAACCAAAAGGATAAACCGCATGATTTGTCGGCGGCTCCCAAGCATTTTCATCGTATGAATATACGTTTTTAACAGTATCCAAAACATACGGGAAAATTGTATCGCCACGGTCTTCAAAAACATAACTTCTAAAACGGTTGGGCTTCATATTGTAATAACACGGCAACGCTCCAACAGAAGCAGGCATCGAAACCGAAAGTTTACCCTCAAAATTATATTTTCCAAACAAAACGTCAGCAACCGCATTACCGCACTCTTGTCCTAAATAAAAACACTGAACCAAAGAATTAGAATTGTCGTGGGCTGGTTTTAAATTGAGCGGTCTTCCGCCGAAAATAAGCGTAACAATAGGTTTGCCAGTTTTTTTAAGTTCTTGATTCAGACGATTTTGAAAGCCCAACAACTCCAAATCATCGCGGTCGCCACGGTGATTTTCTCCCCACGCCTCACGAGAATAAGACACGTTTTCTCCCATGCACAAAACCACGACGTCAGAAGTTTTAGCAACAGCAACAGCCTGACTAATAAGTTTTTGCGCTGTTTGTTCTGAAATCAAGACCTGATTGTCGTTTTTCCAAAAAGCAGCGGCTGAATCCGAGAGACGGCAACCTTCGGCATACTCAACTTTGATATTCTTACCAACTGCAAACCTCTTTATGCCTTCCAAAACCGTAACGCCCGGATAAACCGGCTCAGCCGTATAACCACCGTAATCCAAACTATTAGCGTTAGGACCGATAACAGCAATTTTTTTAATTTTATTACTATCAAGCGGCAAAACTCCGTCATTCTTCAAAAGCACCATCGTCTTTCTCGCAGTTTCACGGGCTAAATCTTTATGTGCCTGATTGTTAGTTACGCTATTCATATAAGCGATGTCGGTTTTCGGGTCGTTGTCAAAAAGTCCTAAACGCCATTTCAAAATCAAAAGCCGCATTAAAGCACGATTTATGTACCGCTCTGACAAATCTCCACTTTCAACAGCCTCTTCCAATAACTGAAACGTACCCTCACGTCCGATAATGTCAATATCAATTCCGCTTCTAATGGCAAGCATTGCAGCCTTCTGATACGAAGAAGCCAAATGATTGACATCGTACATTCTGTCAACAGCGTTCTGGTCAGAAACTATCAAGCCCCTAAATCCAAACTGTTTTCTCAACACGTCTATTAAAAGGTGTTTGTTGACTGTCACCGGCAAGTCGCAAACGTCATTATAAGCCGGCATAACACTCGCCACACCCGCTTTTACACACATTTCAAAAGGCAAAGAATGGAAATTCATAAGGTCGTTCATTGAGCCGGTATACGCAGCAACATTACGTCCGCCCTCAACTTGTCCGTGCCCCATGTAATGTTTCAAAGTTGCCACCATTTCGAGTTTGCCATTTTCTCCGGCATTTTGAAATGTTGTAACGGCAGTCCGTCCATAAATACCACAAAGAAACGGATCTTCTGAATACATCTCTTCTATTCTTCCGAAACGCGGCTCCCGCGCCAAATCAAGAATCGGCGAAAACAACATATTAATTCCGCGGGCTTTTGCCTCCTGTGCCGTTACCTCGTAAACTTTTTTCAGCAAGGTAGTGTCAAAACTGCAACCAAGCGAAATAGCCTGAGGAAACACCGTTGTCCCCATACTCATCAATCCATGCAAACCTTCGCCAATAAAAATAATCGGTATCGGGTGCGCCAAAGTGTTGTTGTACTCTTTTAGGGAATTGACTGTTCTACAATACTTTTCGCCCGAAGTACCGCCAAAATCAATGTTCATCAAACCCATACCGTAAGGATAATACTTTCTCAAAGTATCGAAATTCAG
>JAEEXW010000366.1 GCA_016287995.1 Bacteroidales bacterium | reverse complement strand
AAAAGGAATTTAAAGCATTGTCGTCAAAAATAATTTTGAAAGAGACCTCTTATATTGACGTTAAATTTAGTAAGAACGGTTTTTCTCCGGAAGTTTATGCCGATGGAAAAATTACAATAGCAGCGGAAAACCGTGGGATAAAAAACTGTCTGAAAATTCCTGATATTGATTTTCAGGGAATGAGAATAAGCAGGGAGAAACCTTATTTTCAGCCAGGAGTCTGGAATTTTTCTTGTGTTGATATGCCGGAAATTGGCGGGTTTAAATTTACAGTGAAAGATTATGAATACCAAAACGGCATAATGAGTTTTTTGGCAATGGTAAGCCTTAATGATAAAATTTCCGGCGAAGGTAAATTTTCTTTAACTCCTGATTTTGAGAAATTTAAGTTAAAAGGAATAGATGTTTCCAAAATAGGTGTGGAATATAGTTCCGAAACCTTTTCAGTGAAAGGTAGTGCGGAAATTGTAAAAGGCGACCTGATTTACGGTAATGGATTCAGTGGCGGAGTAAAATTGGAAATTGCCGGAGGTATTTCTGCAGAAGCGGTGGCATTTTTTGGAAACAAAGACCGACAGAAATATTTTTTTGTAGATGTTTTTGCTGAAAAAAACGGCGGACTTTTCACCATACCTCCGTGTATAACGGTCTCTGGACTCGGCGGCGGTGTTTACAAATCAATGAATCAGTCTTTCGATAATGCAAGTTTCGGAAAAGCACTCTCCGGAATATGCTATAAGCCTGATTTTAATGTGGGATTCGGTTTTTCCGGCAGTGCCGCCTTTTTTATAGGGCATAAAAAACTCTGCTCTGCTCTTGCAAGTTTGGAAGTTCAATTTAACAAAAACTGGGGATTGAACTATATACAACTCAAAGGTGATGCAGCATTTATGGTGCTTGATGACAAGTTAAAAGCATTGTCGGCGGTTTTGAAAGATAATATTGAAAAGTCGAAACTTAAAGAAGAGTTTTTGCCGGAAGAATATCCTAATTGGGAATTAAAAAACAAATCTCCGTTGACTGCTTCTCTTTTAATGAAATATGACAATACAAACAAAATTTATAATGTGTCTTTCAATTCATTTCTTGATGCCGGAATCATCAGCGGAACAGGGAAGGACAAAAAACTTGCCTTTGGAAAAGCACAATTCGGAAATAAAGACTGGTATTTGTATTTAGGCTCGCCGGATGACAGATGTGGAATAAAAGTGCTTAATCTACTGAATATTGACGGTTATTTTATGACGGGAAATATTATTCCTAAACTGCCTTTGCCGCCAGATATTGTTTTCAAAAGTTTTTCTTATGTCGAAAAATCAAAATTTTTGTCAAGAGAAAATACACAACTCACTTCTTCTGGCAAAGGTCTTGCTTTCGGACTTGGATTTCAAACAGGGTTAAGCGTAGAGCCATGGCCTTTTTTTGCTGAATTCAACATCGGTGCAGGTGGAGAGTTTTTACTGACGGATTATGGTAAGAATGCTTTTTGCAAGGACAAAACAGGAAATATCGGGTTCAACGGTTGGTATGCTCAGTCGCAAATATGGGCGTATCTTGACGCAGCAGTAGGAATAAAAGTAAAAGTTTTTGGTAAAAAACGCCGTTTCAATTTTTTACACTTGTCTTCGGGGGCTGTTTTGAAAGGTGAGGGTCCTAATCCCTTTTATTTCGCGGGAATTGTAAGCGGTCATTACAGCATACTTGGAGGTTTGTTTAAAGGTAATTGCAAGATAAATTTTGAAATAGGTGAAAAATGTGAAACTCAAAAGCACAAAGAATTGTTTTCTGAAAGTATAATAACACAGGTTACGCCTTCTGATTCTGAAAACGACGTAAATGTTTTTGTCTCTCCACAACTTGTTTTGTCGGTTTCTGCTAATACGCCGTTTGAAATTTTCAACGAGAATACAGGGAAAAATGAAACTTACAGAGTAAGAGTTGAAGAATTTACGGTCAAAACACTTTCTGGTGATACGTTAAAAGGAAAATATAATTTCAGCAGTGATAATTTGATTTACACTTTCAATCCTGATGAAGCGTTAGACGGTACAACCGAGTACCAGATTTCAGCGAAAGCGGTTTTTGAAAGGAAATCAGGTCAAAATTGGATTGTCGAAAAAGACGGAGACGAAAATGATTATAGAGAAGAAAAAACAGTCAAGTTTATATCAGGCAAGCGACCGGATTATATTCAGGCACAAGATATTTTGTGTTCGTATCCTATAAACCGCCAGTACAATTTTTACAAGGATGAATATGACGATGGATATATATGTCTGACAGAAAAATACGGTTATTTGTTTAAAAATATTCCTGACGGTTACACACAAAAGATAGGCGTTTCGTATAAGGGCGGCGGTTATTTGTTCACGGATTTTGAATACAAAGACAATTGTGATGTAGAAGGTGCTGTATCGGAAATTGTTTTTTCTATGAAAAATCTTAACCTCGAAAATTCCAGAATATATAAACTCCAAGTTCTGAATGTTCCGATAGCGAATAATGAATTTGACAGCAACATCAAGAAAGAATACAAAGTCTCAGATGAAGATTCTGTACGCAATTATTATGCAGAAAATACGCTTAATCAGTTGGAAATGAAGGAAATATGTTCAATAAATTTTCGTACAAGCAAATTTAATACGCTGAGAGAAAAAATTGAACATATTGGAATGTCTGGTGTTTCTATTATTCATGGTATGCATGTTTATCTTAAAAATATGAATTTGAATCTTATAACAGACGATTATTTTGACGGCATAGAAAGACAGTATGCTGGAGCGGAAAATAATCTTGTTGTTATGGAAGCAGATTTGGAAAATACGGAATGGTATAAAAACTCAATTTATAAAGAGGTATACGACAAATACAGTCGGTTTTATTCTGCACCCAAAAATGAAATGACCGTTTTTAATCCTGATTATTGCAATCACGACCGCTTAAAAGATTCTGAAATACAGACAAATACAGCGACAGGTCTTAATCCGACAGGTAATATCGGTTATTATATTGTGTTTCAGTGCGATGATGATATAAAAGAATTGCAAAACGAGATAGCAAAAAAGGCGGCGAAAGGATTGTTACTCAGCGGTTTGGAAACGAAAATACTCAATTATTCTTTGCCGGAAAAATATACACAAGGCAATTATCCGTATAACATTTCATACAGACTGCCTGGAAAAAAAATAATAACATCAACAACGCCTCAAAGATTTATAGTAAAATGAGATATTTATTTACGTTATTATTTAGTATGTTTTTTTTACCGGTTTTTTCACAGGTTTTTCCTGTGAATTTGTTTCTAACGGGTACAGGGCGTTACCCATTGAAACTGTCCGAACTTGTCAATTCAGTGCCTTCGACATTTACTTTG
>JAEEXW010000011.1 GCA_016287995.1 Bacteroidales bacterium | reverse complement strand
GAGCAGAAAAATCTTCGCCGATAACATATTCGGTTTTGGGCATTGACGTTACCTCTATTGAAACAACGGATTTTGCTTTTACGGTAACTTCAAGAGAAGTTTCTTTTTCTGCATATTCAATTTTCAAAGTTTGTTTGCCGCTTTTTGAATTGTCAAAACCCGAAATAGTAACATTTTCGGCTGTTAAACTTACGTTTTCTTTATCGCCGTTATCATAATTAACGGTCAAAATGCCGCCTTTTGCTTCAAAACTTTCACCTTCAAGATATTCCGTCTTTTCGGGCTTTGTTGTCAGTTCTATCGAAACAACGGATTTGTCCACTACAGTAACTTCAAAAGCAGTTTCTTTTTCCTCATATTTAACCTTTAAAGTCTGTTTGCCGGGTTGCGTTTTGTCATAACCTGTTATAACCGCTTGTGAAAGGTCAATAACTTCGCTTGTTTCGTTGTCATATTTTACCGTGATTTTGCCGCCGAGAGCAGAAAAATCTTCGCCGATAACATATTCTGTTTTGGGCATTGTTGTTATTTCTATAGAAACAACGGATTTTGATTTAACGGTAACATCAAACGAAGTTTGTGCGCCAAAATAAACTACTTTTACGGTTTTTGCCCCTGCGGTTTTGCTTTCAAAACCCGAAAGTGCCGCCTTTGAGAGCGCGATGATTTCCGTAGAATTATCCTCGAATGTTACGGTCAACTCTCCGCCTGAACCTTCAAAATCTTCACCCGTAAAATATTCCGTTTTGGTCGGAGATTTTGTAACTTCTATTTTTGTAATGTCCTTTTCGGGCGTTACGGTAACGTTGAAAGCCGCCGTTTTCTTGGAATAAGTAACGGTAATTGTTTGGTTGCCGAGTGTCTGATTGTCATAACCAGAAAATTCAACACCGTCAGCAGAGAAAAGTACCGTTTCAACGTTGCCGTTATTGTAAGTTACGGTAAGTTCGCCGTCGTCAACGCTCAACGGCTCACCTTTTTTATAAGTGAGTTTTTGTGGACTTTTTGAAATTTTGATTGTGGTAACAGCCTTTGCAATAACGTTAACAGAAAATTCATCTGAAAATTCGTCCATATAAATAACGGTTATTGTCTTTTTGCCTGCGGTTGTGCTATTTAAAGATGTTGTTTCGATATTTTCATCAGTAAGTTTTACCGTTTCTGCCGCACCCTTGTTGTAATTAACGGTGATTTCACCGCCGTCAAGTTTAAGTTCTTCACCTTCAAAGTATTCTGTTTTTGTAGGCAGTTTTGAAAGTTTGATTGAAACAATAACGCGCGGCTCGTTGTCCTTTTCGGTGAAGTATCCGGGGTTAGAGGTTCCGCCGTCAATTTGTGCATAGTCAAGACCTATGTTTTTTCCGCTGTAAGCAGTTCCTTTTTCGCCGGTGAGTTTTTTGCAGCCTTCAAAAAGGTCGTCGTCATCGGTGTATTTTGTTGTCCAATTTTTCCCGACGTAGACGGTTTCAAGATTGTCGCAGTAATATTTTTTACCCGCTTCTGTATCGTAAAAACCGAACATACCAGTCATATAAGAAACGTTTTTTGTGTCGAAATAACTCAAATCAAGTTCTTTGATTGTCTTACAACCAGCGAACATAAGACTCATATTTTTAACGCTTTCCGTATTGAGGTATTCAATGCCTTCAATTTCGGTGAGATTCTTGAAATTGAAGAACCAACCGTAACAACTTTCAGGTTTTAAATACCTAAAAAGAGGATGAAACACAACTTTTTCAACCCTCAAATTTATATCTGCGCTGTTCCAACTAGGTATTTCGTCTGTAATTGCGTAACTGCCGGACGGAATGGTTTTACTTGTTACGTCAAAAGTAAAGGTTTTTGTGTTTTCGTTAAAAGTGGCGTAACCGTTTAAACAAGAAGGAAGTGTGAGTTTGTTGAACACACAGCCCGAAAGATTGTTAGCACCATAAAACATTCTATTACCTTCTTTTGTCCACGTATAACTTATCACTGCAAGTTCCAAATTGCTGCAATTATAGAACATATAATCATTATTTGTAACTTTATCTACATTAAAATTACTTAAATCAAGTTTTGTAAGTCCGCTGCAATTAGAGAACATATAGGACATATTTGTTACTTGTTCAGTGTTAAAACTACTCAGGTCAAGTTCTTTAAGGCTGCTGCAACCACCGAACATAGATGACATATCCGTAATATTGTCTGTATTGAAACCCTTTAAGTTTACTTTTTCGAGTTTAGAACATCCATTAAACATACTTTTCAAACTTGTATAAGGATAGTTTAAGTTTTTTAAGCCAACCACTTCTTCAAGATTTTTAAACCCGTTGAACAATCCGTTTCGAGTAGTACTTGTAAATCCATAATAATTTTTAAATGAGTTATCAAATACTATTTTAGTAATACTTGGAAATTCTTTGTCGCGGCTTTGCGTATTACGGTCATAACTAAAATAATATTCGGGACTTTGTATTTCAGTATATTTATAAGCGTTTTTGTCATATTTTATATACAGGCACTTATTATCTTTCAATGCGTATGCAATTTTTTGTATTTGGACATCAATTTTTCCACTCTTATCCGTAAGATACCCCGGATAATTTTCGCCGCCGTCAATGTGAGCCAAAGGTATATGTTTATTCCATTCTGAATTGTATGCCGTACCTTTTCCGCCGACAAGTTTTTCACAATTATCAAACATATAGTAGTGGGTAGGTCCGTCATCATAACCAACCAAAGTAATTGATACATTATCTGTATTCCAACCTTCTCCTACATAAATAGTTTCCAATTCTTTGCAGTTATAAAACATAGCATTCATATTTGTAACTTTCGCAGTATTAAAACTACTCAAATCAAGTTCTTTTAAACTGCTACAATTTCCGAACATATAATCCATATATTTTACATTTTCTGTATTTAGTCCGCTCAAATCAATTTCAGTAAGACTTGGGCAATTATAAAACATACCCTCCATAGATGTTACATTTTGGGTATTAAGATTTTCTCCTATTCCTTCTATTGTTGTTAATTGTTGAAAGTTAGAAAACCAACCTTCATAACTTGTACGTACATAGTTTTTAAATGATTTATCGAAAACTATTTTTTGACAATAATCTTTGTAATTTTGAATATTTTGATAACTGTTTATGATAGTCCCTGCGTTGTGTTTTTCATCACAATAAAGAGTTAAAGTTCCATTTTTATAAATTAGGTAAGGTATTTTTGCTTTACATATAGGTTCTCCAACCCGTGTAAAATATCCGGGTTCACTTTCACCACCGTCAATTCTTGCATACGATTTCCCGTAATCAGTATAATAATAAGTGCTTGTACCTTTACCCCCACAAAGTACTCCCTTAGAAAACATAGAATTACTTGAAGTTACAGCTTTAGTAGTCCATTTATCGTTAACAAAAATTACTCCTAATTTATTGCATCCATTAAACATACAAGTCATATTCGTAACGCTTTTTGTGTCAAAGCCGCTCAAATCAAGACTTGTAAGACTGCTGCAACCATTGAACATATAACTCATATTTGTTACATCTTCCGTATTAAAATTGGTTTCTATATTTTCTATTATTGATAATTCTGTAAAATTTTTGAACCAATTAGCGCAACTTGTCGGTTTATAATCTTTGAATGATTCAGTGAAGACCACTCTCTTACAATAATTTTGAGTAGTATAATCCGAAAAGTCATTATAACTTTCAATTATAGTACCGTTCCAAAAATTGTTATCATAGTAAAATGTAAGAGTATTATTTTTATAAATAGTATATGGAATTTTAACATCATTAATATTTGATAAATATCCGGGGTTTGTTTCTCCGCCGTCTATATGTGCGTATGAAACATCAAAAATATCAGATTTACTACACAACGTTCCTTTATATCCGCACAATTTATTACAACCGCTGAACATATTTTCTGACGAAGTTACCAAATTTGTCTGCCAATTATCTCCGACACAAATCACCAACAAATTACTACAATATCTAAACATATTTTGCATATTTGCTACTTTTTTGGTATCGAAATTTGACAAGTCAAGTATTTTTAATTTGCAGTCCCGAAACATTGATGACATATCCGTAACTTCTGATGTATTAAGATTTTCTAAGCCAGTTATATTTGAAACGCCATAAAACCAGCCGCTGCAACTTGTAGGACGATAGTTTTTAAATGATTCATCAAAAACTATAGTTCTAATACTTTTGTCAACCCACATCGGGTCAGAACCAGAACTATTAAGAGAATAAACATCATCACCATACGGTTTATTGCCGTCATAATAGAAAGTCAATGTATGATAGTCTAATAACGCATACGCTTCTATTGGACGCTGATATTCAGGCTCGCCCTTTTTCGTAAAATATCCCGAATTTGATTCTCCACCGTCAATATGTGCATAATCAGTTTTCACATTTGACGGGTCATATTTTGTTCCTTTGCCGCCGTAAAGACTCAAACAATCTTTAAATATGCTTTGTTCTTCACTCAAAGAATTGGTAATCCATTTATCGCTAACATAAATTGTCAATAATTTCTTACAATTATAGAACATATCGGACATATTTGCAACATTTTTAGTATCAAAACCGCTCAAATCAAGTTTTTTGAGATTTTTACAATAAGAAAACATAGATGACATATCCGTTACATTTTCAGTATTGAAATATTTATCCATATTTACAAATTCCTCTACATCAAACCACTTAAACCATTGGCTACAACTTCTCGGTTTATAGTTCTTAAATGATTCATCAAATATAATTCGTTTTGCCATTTTAATATAATCATTACTGAGTGATTGCCTCGAAAATATAAACACTTGATGATATGGATCATTTGGATTGAAACCTGTAAAAGAAAATTTTTCAAGTTTATCATAATAAAGAGTAATTTCGTCATTATTTAATACTCCGATTGGATATGATGCAGAATATATTGGATCCCCTTTTTTTGAAAAATATCCCGGATTCGATTCTCCTCCATCAATTTTTGCGTAAGTCTTATCAGTTTTTCCATAATCAAATATACATGTTCCCTTACTTCCGCATAGCATTGGAACACGTTCAAACATATTGTAATCATTCGTTACAGACGATGTATTCCATTTGTCGCCCACATAGATTGTTGTCAAATTCTCGCAATCACTAAACATATAACCCATTTCCGTTACATTTTCAGTATTGAAACTGCTCAAATCAAGACTTATAAGGGCTTCGCAATATGAAAACATATAAGATGTGCCTCTAACCTTTTCCGTATTAAAAGCGAATACATAAAGGCTTGTTAGTTTTTTGCAACCACTGAACATATAACTCATATTGGTTACATTCTTGGTGTCAAATTTGCTAACATCAATGTTTGTAAGTTCTCTGCAACCACTGAACATATAACTCATATTGGTTACATTCTTGGTGTCAAATTTGCTAACATCAATATTTGTAAGTTCTATGCAATTAGAAAACATGTTACTCATATTTGTTACATTGGTCGTCTTAAAATTAGAAACATCAAGATTTGTAAGACTTTTACACCCTTCAAACATTCTTGCCATATTAACGGTTTCATCAGTATTGAGATTTTCAATCCCTTCAATGCTTGTAAGACTACCCATATTTCTAAACCAATAATAACATGACGTTGGATGAAAATTTTTGAATGATTTATCAAACACTACTTTTTGGGTCATACCATCATAAGTAAAATTGTTTACAATATCAGGAGTAATATTCCACCCTGGACATTCATTTTCACTATTCATTCCCCATGAATACTCCGGCTTGTTCTCATCATAATAAAATGTTAGTGTACTATAATCTTCAGAACGAACAACATACGCCTCTTGTGCCTCAGCCATTCCTCTTGCACACACCATCAACACCACGGTAACCATCACCGCCAATAAAAACTTTGCCTTTCTCATAATAAATTGATTTTTAAATTGTTAAACAAATAAGAGTGGTATCATACGGACACAAAAAAAGCGTAGCCGTTTTTCGTGTCATACTACTAATGAGGTCGTGGAAAATACCTGAGAATACAATATAACACAACAGACCACGCCCGTATACGCAAGGCGTGGCAGTTGTGCTAATAACCGTATTCTCTGAAATTTTCCACGTTCCATTAGAGGTTACCGCACAATGCCAATCCAATAATTAATAAAACTAATCGTCGGACGGCAGGCGTGTTTTTAGCCTGACATCCGCGCCAAATGTAAAAAAGATTTTTGAAGTAAAAAAATAAAAATGAAGTTTTTTTTTGAAAAAAAATTAATCGGCTGTGGCAAAGCCTCAGCCGATTAATTATAATGCGTTGATTTCGTCAATGGTTAAACCGGTGTTTTCTGCAATAATGTTGATGTCAATGCCGGCTTTTTTTAAGTTGCGGGCGATTTCAATGGCTTTGGATTTTTCGCCTTCGGCACGTCCCTCTGCACGTCCTTTTTCTTCTCCTGCCACGTATGCGTCCGTTTCCGCTGTCCAAAACGCCTCTTTTTCGTTGCGGATAGAATCAAGATGCCGCTCATAACTGATACGTTCCGCCTTGGTCATTTTGAGCATATTCAATTTTTCCTTGGCGGCTTGAAGTCCCGGAACTGTGGTGTCGCTCTTAATGCTGTTATTTTTAAGGAACTCCATCCACTCGCTCATCGCGTCCGCTATAAACTTCTTATAAGCATTGATTCTTATCAAAAAATACTTTGGAAAAATATCGTGCGCATATTTTGCCTCGTACTTAAACTTACGGGTGTCGCCGTTTTTGATTTCCTCTAACGACAATTCTTCGCGGCGGTTAAGTTTGAGTATATTGTGCGAGTGTACGCCGTAAAAATCAGATTTACACTCATAAAAATAGTCGTCTCCTTCGCCGAGATCATAATAGACCACGGAAATAGAAAACACCTGTTTAATATTGCCGTACTTGTCGCCGTTGCCTAACTGCTCAGTAATGGCTTTTGATACACCGTAGAGAATCCTCTCCAAATAGTAAGTGTAACGTGTAGTCTGAACTTCGACGATGAAAATTTCGCCATTAGTGTCTTTTGCCTTGATGTCAACACGGTTGAATTTATCATCAGCATAATCCTGATTACCTTCGCTTTCAAGAATTTCCTGAATCTTACACTTTTTGCCCAAAAAAACTTCTATGAAACCTTCAAGAATATCAAAATTCTTTTTGTCGCGAAGCATATTTTTAATCGCGAAGTCAAAGCGGACAAGAAATTCATTGTCATTTTCCTTTCCCATAACTATCGTTTTTAATATTGCAAAAGTGAAAACTTTTTTTGAAAAAACAAAATTTTACCGAATTTTTCTTGCACGAATCAATAATCTTTCATAATTTTATACCGCATTTTATTTAACATTTTAATTTATATAATTCAAACAAGTAATGAAAAAATCATTAATTTTAGCCTCAGCATTGGCTCTGACCATGCAAGTATCCGCACAGACGGAGTTAAGAACCACAAGTAAAGACACTTACACGATTCCTGCCGAGATTTACGGACAGTTTGCCGAACACCTCGGACGTTGCATTTACGACGGAATTTGGGTGGGCAAAGACAGCAAAATCCCGAATCAAGACGGTTACAGAACAGACGTTTTAAACGCTCTGAAAGACCTTAAAGTTCCCGTTCTCAGATGGCCGGGCGGATGTTTTGCCGACACTTACCATTGGAGAGACGGCGTAGGTCCCGCAAAAGACCGTCCGAGAATCAAGAACGTTTTCTGGGGCGGAACCATGGAAGACAACTCTTTCGGAACTGACGAATTTTTCACGCTTTGCGAAAAACTCGGCTGCAAAACCTATCTTTCAGTAAACGTAGGTTCGGGTTCGGTAAAAGACATGAACGACTGGCTCGAATACATCACCGGCACGGAAAGTTGTCCTAACGTAGATTACCGTAAGAAAAACGGCAGGGAAAAACCCTACAAAATCGACTACATCGGTATCGGTAACGAAAGTTGGGGGTGCGGCGGAAACATGCGCCCTGAATTTTACTCAGACCTTTACCGCCAATATTCGGGTTACGCACATCTCTATTCCAACAGCACATATCCTAAACGTGTGGCTTCGGGCTCTAACGACTTCGACTACAACTGGACGGAAGTGCTTATGAAACGCGCCGGTAACAATATGGAGCACATTTCGCTCCACTATTACGTACTTCCCATCAGGGATTGGAACGGTTCAAAAGGTCCTGACAGAGGTTTTCAGGAAAACCAGTACTTCACCGTTATACGCGACGGTTACAAAATGGACGAACTCATCAAAGGACACTTAGAAGTGATTGCTAAATACAACAAAAACGTTAAACTCGACGTTGATGAATGGGGTATTTGGACAGATCAGGAGCCGGGTTCTATACCGGGATATCTCTATCAGCAAAACACTTTGAGAGATGCTCTTTTGGCAAGCACAACGCTTGACATTTTCCACAAATACGCAGACCGACTCGGAATGTGTAACATTGCGCAGATTATCAACGTTTTGCAGGCAATGGTTTTGACCAAAGACGACAAAATGGTGTTAACGCCGACTTACCACGTTTTCAAGATGTACGCCGTACACCAAAACGCTGAATACATCACGACAGATTTCAAGTCGCCGAAATACACGTTCAAAGGTGAAAGCATTGACGCTATCAGTTCAACACTTTCCAAAAAAGACGGTGCGTACCATTTGACAGTCTCTAACGTAGATTCAAAAAACAAACAGACCATTACGCTTAACCTTGCGGACATAAAAGCCGCTTCTGTTACAAAATCAGAAATCATAACTTCAAAAAGTTTTGCTGACTACAACTCTTTTGAAAATCCGAACGTTGTAAAACCCGCCGCATTTAATGGTGCAACTGTTAAAAAAGGCGTTTTGACGGTAGAATTGCCGCCGATGAGCATTGTTACGGTAGAAATAAAATAATCTAATATATAGAGCCGCATTATTTCGTTTAGCGGCTCTATATTTTTTCACTAAAACAAAATGAAATTTTCGTTCAAAAAATTATTCGACACAAACAGACTGTTAACAAGCATTTGCGGCGTTTTGCTAATAGTCAACATTGCCGTTTTTGTATATTTAGCGGCGACAATGTATATAAGCGTTCCGTTTATAATTATAAGCAACATTATAACGGTGTTTTTGATGCTTATGATTTTCAAACCCGTCAACCAGATACTTCAAGAGGCGGTTGAAGAAGAAAAAAACGCCGAAAAAGAACGTCAAGAAAAACTCGAAAAAGAAAAAACAGAACTCAAAAGTGAAAAAGAAAAACTCGAAACGGAACTTCTTCAAGTAAAAAACGAAAAAGAAAAACTCGAAAGCGAACTCAATTCCGCAAAACAATACAACTCGCTCGACAACGTCCAAAAACTCACCCTCAAACTCGAAACCATGGAATATGAAAAAGAGGGTTACATCGTAAAAGAAGAAGTCGTAAGGCACACCAATTACAGCGAAGAAATAGCAAAAAGCAACCCGTGGCTTTTGGACTTTTCCGACAAGGGCGAACAGAAAGTTTTTTTCACAAAAAAATATCACGACAAAGCCCTTATCGGCATAGATTTAACCAAAGTCCGTTATTGCAGAAAAGGAAATCAAGTATATTTAGAAGGCGTAAAATTTGAGAACCTCCACAAAGAAATGACGCTGAAAAGAGACAGCAAAGACGAATTTAACCGCTGTTTTATCCTCAACTGCAAAGACGACAAAACAACCGTCAACAACGACAACAAATACAACGGTTTCAAAAAATGGTATTCAGATTGTCAAGACCAACTTTTCAGAATAAATTTTGACGCGGAAGTAGGCAATATATGCGCCAATTACACAAGCGTTTTGAGAAAAACACTTCAAGATAGGTTTCCGCAAGTAGTTTTTGTAGAAAGCACGTTAGAACACGTTATCGGCTTGGAAAATATTACAGCCGGATTTCTTGACAGCGGCATAGAGCCGGATTTGATAAAAATCTCCAATTCGATGATGATGATTTCGTCGGCAATTCAAAACACAATGCCGGTAATAAATAATCCGTAAAACTAAAAAAACGCGGTTATCCGCGTTTTTTTTATTTACTTTCCGTTTTTTTCGCTTCCTGCCAAAGTGTTTCCATTTCTTCCAAAGTCATTTGTTTCAATGCTTTGCCTTGCTCTTTGGCTTTCTGCTCGATATAATTGAAACGGTAAATGAATTTTTGGTTTGTTTTTTCCAACGCGGTATCAGAATTAATACCGAAAAGCCGTCCCGCGTTTACAACCGCAAAAAGTATGTCGCCGAACTCTTTTTCTGCATGTTCTTGGGACATATTTTCAACTTCCGTTTCAAACTCTTTAAGTTCTTCTTTTACTTTGTTCCAAACCTCGCTTTTTTCTTGCCAGTCAAAACCCGAAGAGGCAGCCTTGTCAGAAATTCTGTAAGCCTTTATAATTGAAGGCAAGGCGTTTGGAATACCGCTCAAAACGGTTTTGTTACCGCCTTTTTCTTTGAGTTTTACCTCTTCCCACATTTTAGAAACTTCCTCCGGCGTTTCAGCCTTGTAGCCGCCGAAAATATGCGGATGACGAAATACAAGTTTCTCGTTTAATGCCTCAAAAACGTCTTTCAAATTAAACTCGCCTTTTTCCTCCTCCATTACGGCGTAAAGAATTATATGCAATAAAACATCACCGAGTTCTTTTTTGAAATTCTGAGGATTACCTTTCAAAACTGCATCGGAAAGTTCGTAAACCTCCTCTATGGTCAGCGGTCTGATAGTTTCAGGTGTCTGCACTGAATCCCAAGGACATTTCTTCCTGAGCGTTTTGATAGTTTCATAAAGTTTGGTAAAAGATGATAAAAGATCTGTATTTTCCATTTTTCTTTAAATTTTAATTCCGACAACGCAAATATCGTCTCTCTGAGGCTGTCCCTGACGGAAGGTTTCAACTTTTGAGCGGATATGCTCCTGCTGAATGTCCATGTACTGCGACTTTTGAGCAGCTGTGTCCAAAATCTCCAAGAAACGCTGTCTGCCAAGCGGTTTGCGCTCTGCATTGTTCTGGTCGATGATTCCGTCCGAAGAAAAATAAATGCAGTCGCCGCTATCCAAACGGAGCGAAGTGTTTTCAAAATCCGCAACCGAATTTTCTACCGCAGCACCGCCTACCGACCTGCGCGAACCTCTTAACATCACCGTCTTTTCTTGTGAACGGTAAAAGAAATATGATTTTGCACCGGAAACAGTGATTTCTGCTCCGCCGTTGTCAGGAGTTATTTTGCAGACCGTTATGTCCAAACCGTCTTGATTGCCGTTCAAATCTTGTTTCAGTGATTTGCTGATGTTTTTGTCCAAGATACTGAGAATAGTTTTCGGGTCTGAAATTTTGTCTCTTACAACAATATCTTCCAAAGTTTTAGTGCTCAAAACGCCAAGCATAGAGCCCGACAATCCGTGTCCTACACAATCGCCTAAGGCAAAGACAAACGAACCTCCAACTTTGTTGAACCAATAGAAATCACCCGAAACAAAATCCTTCGGAGAGTAGATAATGAAGTTTTCAAAATGTTTTGAAATCTCCGCTTTTTGCGGCATAAGAATTTTCTGAAATTCAAAAGCGTTTTTCAAACCGCTTTCAATCTGCCTTTTAGCCTTTTCTTTCGCGATTGTTTCCCTCTTTATATCAGTAATATCGGTTTCAACGATTAAATATTCTTTCAACAGACCTTTGTCAGTAACGGGAGAAACCGAACCCGAAATCCAAATTTCGTTGTTGAAATCTTTGGTTATAAGAGAGGTGTAATTTTCAACCGTGAGATTTTTTCTGCATTTCAAAACCGCCTCGCAGCGTTCTTTGAGTTTTTCAGAGAAAAACACGTTGTCGCCGTAACTGAGAATAAACTCGTCTTTTGAGCAACCGTAAAGTTTTTCAAAACTCTTGTTAACGTAATTGATTTTGCCGTCCGTACCAACAACCGCAACCGCATTACCGCTTTGATAAAACGCCGCTGCAAAAGGAGAAAACGCTTCCGCCGTTGTTTCTTTGTCCGAATTGTTAACACGTGTTTTGGCTTTTCTGTATTTAACAAAACACAAACCCGCTATCGCCAAAGAGCCGCACACCGTCGCTATCATCCACCCTAAAAACGGTGAATCATTTGAAGCCGTCTCTTTTACGATGTACGTATCAACAGCCTTGCGCAAAAAATATTTGTCTTTCATACAATCCGGCACGGGGAAATATACGGAAGCAAGTTTTGAATCGGTACAGACAAGCGTGTCCGACATTTTACAATAAGTTTCCAAAAGTCCCGCAACGGTATCCCTCTGACCTTTGTTGCTGTAATAGAGCGACATCAGTCTAAGACTTTCGCAATATAACAGACTTGCAAAATCGTTATTTTTAAGATTTTTATAGTTCATGATGTTTTCAAGCGGTGAGGCTATAAGCGCATAATCGCTTTTTTTCATATAGCAAACCGCTTTTAAAAAGCAAATATAATCACTGCGCTTTTGCTCGTGAGAATATCTCTCGGCTTGAAGAAAACACACCAAAGCCTCTTCGGTAAGGTTATGATTGAGATAATAAACGCCGCTGATTACAGCCATATAACCCAATATTGTTTCGTCTCCGGTATCTTCTATGAGGTCATAAAGCCTTGTAAAGAAACCATTAGCCTCTTCCAAGGAATACGAATTGATTTTGTCAGTGAGTTGAACCAATCTTTCAAAATCGGTATTTTCCGTTTCAACCGCTTTTTTTATTAGCGATGCCATTCTGCCTGCATCATCTATCTGATGGGCTTTGCAATCTACGGAAAAGATTGCAAAAAAAAGCACGGCAATCAATATGCCGGTTATTGTCTGTTTGTACACGATTAAACTATCTGTCGTTGTTTTTACTTATACTTGCTGCAATACTTTGCCCCTTAAAAACTCCGCTGCAAAATTACGGATTAAATACATAAAGCACAAATTTTTTTTAAGTTTTTTTAAAAAAATATTTGCCTGAATAAAGAAAAAATACTTACCTTTATATCGGTGTATTTTTGAGTTTTCAACTTTTATTAAGTCATTGAAAATCAGTATTAACCTTGTAATTATTTTTTGCTATGGACATAAAAACACTGTTGGATTCTTACGAAGACCTGCCTCAGGACATCGTACGAAGTAATGAAGTAGGCGCAGTTGCGGCAACCACCACGATATATTGTAACACAAAGTGCTGGCACGGACTGCTTTCGGTATACAACCCCGAAACCAAAGAACAGAAAGTGCTACTCTCAAATATTGATGATGTTATCATAACGGAAGACAAGACAGAATATTATCTTTCAACAAGAAAATACCCTAACGTATATTTTCCGCTTGGTCATCAGTATATTAGAAGTATGGAATTTAACCCCTGCACACGCACAGTTTATGCGGTAGGCGGCGCAATGATAAGTTTTGAATTTTTATTAGCCGCAAGGGAAGAAACCGTACTGATGAGATACTGCCTGCTCTCCTCGCCAAAAAGCGTAAAACTCCAAGTAAGGCCTCTCGTGGCTTTCAGGGACGCAATGAAACTTATCCGTCAGGACAGGGATTTTATGACAACCGTTACCCCGGTGCACAACGGCGTGGCTTACCGACCAAGAAGAAACGAAACCGAACTCTATATGCAGTCTTCAAAAAAATGCGAGTTTGTATGCGCCCCAGACTGGAATTACAATATTGAGTACACTCAGGACCGTCTTGACGGAAAACCTTATCAAGAAGACCTTTTTATGCCCGGATTTTTTGAAACCGTACTCGAACCAACAGAAGCAGTCTATTTCTCATTTTCAACAAAAAATCAAAACCCCGAAATCTTAACTGATTTTTTTGAATCAGAATTCCGCACACGAAACCGCAGAAAAACTTACACCGATTATTTACAATTTTCGGCAGACCAGATGTTCAGGGAAGTTGACAACGAATATCAGGTCTTGGAAAAAATACCATGCAGAGATTATTTTTCATACCATCTTTTCGGAGCACTACCCGGTCTAACGCTCCCCAAAGGAGATTTGGAGAAGTTTATGAGAGTCCTGAAATCGTATCTCAGAAAGATGGAAAACTTCTCTTTCGGCAAGATAGAAAAAAATAATTACGACGCACAATCCCCGCTTTGGATGATTTGGGCACTTCAACAATACACTTATCACACGGGTAGCCACGAAAAAATAGCCGGCACGTTTTTAGAGACTCTCAACTCATTGATTAACGCCGGAATCACAGGCAAAATTCCGGGACTTTTCACCTCGTCAGAAGGACTTATCGCAACCGAAAAACACGGAATAAGAAGATATTTTGTTGATATTAACGCCCTTTGGTACAACGCGTTGCTCTTTGTGGCAGAGTTGAACACCGCCACTTACGACAAAAACGCCGCTCTTATGGGCGATATAGAACATGTCAAGAAAAAAGAGTTTGCAGACGAATTGATGCATTATGCAAAAAAAGTAAAAGTTTCGTTTATGACCCGCTTTGTCAACAAAAACGTACCTTTCCTTTTGGACAGTATCAACGATGACGGTTACAAAGATTATATCTGCCGTCCGGGACAGTTGCTGGCATTCGCCTTGCCTTATTCTGTGGCAGACAGCAGCCTCGCAAAAAATGTTATCCAAGCCGTGGAAGAAAACCTTTTGACCGACCTTGGTCTGAGGTCTGCGCCAAAAAACTGCTTGAACTACCACATGGACGGCGAAGGAGACATCTACCCCATTTATTTCGGCTTTTTGACAGAGGTCTACCTGAAATACTGCGGAGAAATAGAAGGCTTGAAAAAAGCAGAACAGATTTTCAACCTCTTTAACTCACAGCAGAGAATAGAAACAGAATCGCCGAATTTTTACGAAAAATTCGACCCCGAACCTCCGCACAGAGGCAAAGGCTCACCGCTTTTTGCCGGAACAATAGCAACTTTTTACAGAATCAAATTACTAATCGACCAGTTTTAAACAAGAAAAATAAGAGAGAGAAATGAAAGTTTTAATGCTCGGTTGGGAATTTCCGCCGCATATTTCGGGCGGCTTGGGAACGGCTTGTCAGGGAATTGTGTCCGCCTTGGGCAAAATCCCCGACACAAAAGTTATTTTCGTTGTCCCGAAGGTTTTCGGCGACGAAAAGTCTAAAAACACCATTTTTGTAGGAGCAAACCGTTTTGCAGAACAATTTTCAACCGTCCTCAACCGAAAAGTTAAAGTGCTGGAAAACACGGATTTGACTTACATCGAAACCGCGTCTTTTCTACACCCGTACATAACGGCAGAAGAATTGGAAGAAGTATTGACAAGAAAGCACATAAAACCCGAAAACGTCAAGGTCAACAAAAACGGCGAACTCGTTTATCCCGACAAGCGCGGAAAAGAACGTGTCATAAAAATTTCGCCGGAGGATATTTCTAAATCTTCCCGCAACGCCGCTAATACTTCAAACAATGCGGAGAAAAGTATAGAAAAATTTGAGTTTACAGGAAAGTATACATCAAATCTATATACCGAAACCGGAATGTTTGCAAAAGTAGCCGAAAAGATTGCCGAAAACTACGACTTTGACGTTATCCACGCCCACGACTGGCTAACATACGAGGCAGGTATCGCAATAAAAAAAGCAACCGGCAAACCGCTTGTAATACACGTTCACGCTACCGAGTACGACCGCTCCAACGGCATGAACGAAAGGGTCTTAAACATAGAAAAACACGGTATGCAGGAGGCTGACAAAATCATCACCGTCAGCAACCTTACAAAAGAAATCGTCGAGGAAAAATACCAAATCCCCGAAGAAAAAATCCAAACCGTATACAACGCCGTGGATTTTAAACCCGTAAAGAAAAAAAACATAAACTACAAGAAAAACCCGAAAGAAAAAATCGTAACCTTTTTGGGCAGAATCACTTACCAAAAAGGCCCCGAATATTTTCTAAGGGCGGCTTACAAAGTTTTACAAAAAACCGACAACGTAAGGTTTGTTATGGCGGGCAACGGCGATATGTACCGCGAAATGATTAGAATGTCAGCACATTTAGGAATTGCCGACAGGTTTCATTTCACTGACTTTTTGGACAAGGACGAAGTAAAATACATGTTTTCGATTTCGGACGTTTATGTAATGCCGTCAGTATCAGAGCCTTTCGGTATCGCACCGTTGGAGGCAATAAGAAGCGGAGTCCCCGTTATCATTTCTAATCAGTCGGGAGTAGCAGAAGTTTTGGATACTGCCGTCAAAGTAGATTATTGGGACGTAAACGCTATGGCTGACGCTATTTACGGCCTTGTAAAATACCCGGCAATGGCAAAATTCTTTAAACGCCATGCCGTAAAACAAGTGAAACAAATGAAATGGGACAAACCCGCTGCTGATTTGTCATCTATATATAAAGAGGTGGTACTCTCCGCTAAGGACGAGGAAAAAGATGTGAAAATGAACATCGGACACCGTGCAAACAACAACATTGTCAAAGAAACTAAAACTGAAAAAAATGAGAACAATTTGCCTGAACTTTAATCTGCACAAATCAGTATTTTTAAAAAAATACAGATTTTTTGACATCGGAAACGATAATTTCTATTTCGATTTTGACGGTATAGATTCCGCAACGGAAGAAGATGCCGTAAATTATATAAAGCCGCTTTTGGAAACGCTTTTGTCTCTTACAGAGGAACTTAAAGGCGGGTTCAAATGCTCGTTGACTGTATCCGGAATAGCCTTGGAAAACTTTGAAAGGGCGGCTCCCGAATTGCTCAACCTTATGAAAGAACTTTATGAAACAGGTTGCATAGAGTTTACGGGAATGCCTTATTATTACTCGCTGACTTCAATTACCGACAAAGAAGAATTTGAAAAACAGGTAAAACTCCACTCCGAAAAACTCAGAGAACTTTTCGGGGCACGACCAACAACTTTTAAAAATACTGAACTAATATATTCCGACGAAATCGGCAAAATGGTTTATGATATGGGATTTGATGCCATTTTGACAGAGGGCTGCGGAAAGGCAGTAGAATTATACGGAACCAACGTACTGTATTTCAACCCGATAAAAGAACGTCTGAAAATCTTGACAAGAAATCAGGATTATTCAAGAATGTTTCAAGACGCACTCAAAGACACAAAAATTTTTACGCCGGAATATTTTGCACAGAAGTTTTACGACTTTGACGAAGAAGACCAAGTAGTGTATTTGGGCATAAATTTCAACAATTTCAACAAAGCAAATGTTGACAGCAAGGATTTGCTGATTTTTTTTAAAAACTTTACGCACAGTGTTTTGGCAACGGGAGAGTATGATTTTGAAACACCGTCGGAAGCGGTGAAAAACTACAAAGCCGAAAACCCGATGAATTGTCCTAATGTGATTTCGGGCATGAACCGTTATCATGATTTAACGCCTTGGCAGTCAAACGAGTTGCAGCAGGAAGCCCTGCAAAAAATCACGAGTTATTCAAAACTTGTAAAACTTGCCGACAACGATGTTTTGACGGAGATTTGGCGGCGGTTGCAGTCTGCGGACTACTTTTATTATATGTCGACGGAGTTTTTCAACAATCAGGCATACGGTTACAAGCCTAACCCGTTTAAGTCGCCGTACGAAGCATTTATCAATTATATGAACATAATTTCAGATTTGGAACGACGGCTCAACCTCAAAATTCAAGAAGACGAAAAAAATAAACTTTCAAATCAGGAAATCATGGAGATAATTTCCCATTACGAAAAAATAATCGTCGGACTAAAACAAAAGTTGGAAGAGCGTAACGAATAATTGCTTATATTACCATCACCATTACCGGGGGTTAACACCCACCGGTGGTTAACACCCCCGGAAACTGTAATAACAAAATTGTTTGGATATGATACAAGTAGTTGATTTTTTTAAAAATATAAATGCTTTAAAAAATTCTAAACGATTTGAAAGTGAGTTTTTTAGAGGCGTTGTTGCGGTAGCAGATTCGATGGTGCGTGCCACAGGATGCGGTGC
>JAEEXW010000365.1 GCA_016287995.1 Bacteroidales bacterium | reverse complement strand
AGCCGCCTCTTCTCTGCCTTTGTCAAGAAAAGAGGCAACGTTTTTTGCTCCGGCTTTTTCCATGTCTTCCGCCGTTATGTTTTGAATCTTGTCGTTATAATATACGCGGAAATTGTAGTCGTAGTTGCCCAAAACTGCATAGCCGTAGCCGTTTGCTTTGGTTTTTAGAAGCATGCTGTCGATTGTCGCCGACGAAAATCCTACCGATAAAACTGCCGCTATAGAATCCTTCTGACGATATATCGGAAGTGAAACTTCAAAAGCATCAGTGCCTAAATCCTGAGGCAAAGTAACATACCAATCGTATTTTTCGTAAATGATTTTATGAAACGCCTTGGTGTCCTTAAAGTTTCTCAAAATATCGTCTTCGTTGCTTTTGTATGTTATGCCGTCAACGGGGGTTGAAAGCGAAATATACGTGTAGGGCAGGGGAGTGCCTTCAAGCAGTTTTTCGCAGTCAGCCAAAAAATCTTTCTTGTCGGCGGTCTCGGAATATCCGTGCTGCAACATATTCAATTCTGCTTTGTAACCCAAAAACGTATTTCTTAACGACTGTCCTTGTATTACGACAGTCTGTTCGTACATCAGTTTGGTGTTGTGGGTGTGCAGTTTTGAAACTGTTATTGTTTCTACAATGTTTATGGCAATCATTGTCAGTAATGAAAATGGTAGCAAAATAAGCATATATTTTTTCAAAACTGTTTTGCTGCTTTTTTCCAAACATTTTTTTATGTATTCCGCGATATTCATAACGATGTAGTTTTTAGTTCTTTTTGTTTTCTCTTTTTTCAATCAGGCGGTTTTTGAGTTTTGTAATTTCGCCGGAGTGCATTTCTATAAGATCAATGATTTCTCTGTCTTCTTCGCTCGTGAGATTGCTTTTGAGACGGAAAAATCCTACGGACTTATTCAAGTCTTCGAGTTTTCCACTGATTTTGTCAGCAAAATGCGACAAGTCTTCCGCCGATTCGCTGTTGTTTTGAGTAATCGTTACAAGATGGTTTATGGCGTTTCTTATGACGATTGTCTTTGACATCTGGTCGGTGCAGGTGTCTGAGATTTCTGAAATCTTTTCGGCAGCCTCCTGTATTTTCGGCGAAATTTTGTCGATGAGTTCCACGGCGTGATTTGTGATTTGAAGGCTTTGTGCCGAAGATACGTTGATTTCGGTTGAAGCCTGCTGGCAACTTTCGGCGAGTTTGCGGATTTCGGTTGCAACCACCGAAAAGCCTTTGCCGTGTTCGCCTGCACGTGCTGCTTCAACAGCCGCGTTGATTGCCAAAAGGTCTGTCCTTGAAGTGATTTCGTCAATGATTTTTATTTTTTCGATAACGTTTTTTATGCAAATCAGAGTATTTTCTGATGCCTCGGTAACGTTTCTGATGTCAGAGGCTATGCCTTGCGAATTTACGTGCGTGTTAACGGCTTTTTCAGTATTTTCTCTAATGGAGTCGGCTATTGTTTCTACGGCGGCGGATATTTCTTGTACCGTTGCTGATTGAGAGCGGGCATCGTCAGCAATGGCATTGATGGAGGTTTTCATCACATCGCTGTTTTTGTAGATTTCGCCCGAATATTCCCTTATCACTTTTACTGCGTCATGAACCTGTTTTTGCATTTGTTGAAGGTTGTTTTTGAGGTCCATGATTTCGTCCTGAGAATTTATGTCGTTGATAGCCGTGGAATACAGCCTTCCGTAAGTAAAGTCTTTGGTAAACTTGTTGATTTTTGCAAGCGGACGTATGATTCTCTTTCTGGTGATTATGTACAGGATAAACAGCAAAAAGGAAACCAAAACCACTGTTATTATTATGATGATGTATATCGTGGCGTACATGTTTTTCTCGATGTCGCTTTTGGCGATGTTGAGCGTAAGAGCCCAGTTGATGCCTGCCACCATGGAGTAGAAAATCAGTATTTCTTCTTTTTGCGGGTTGTAATAGTGGTTTGCGCTTGTCATGCGTTTTACCTCGCCCGGTTTTGCGCAGTGCAGACCGTCTACTTTAAAGCCTTGGTGCATGGCTTCCTCGACTCCCGTAAAACCCTGAGAGACAAGATATTTTGTAGGTACGGTTACAATTTTGTTGGGGTAATACATTCTCAAATTGTATTCAGTGTCTACAAAACAGCAAAAACCTTTTCCGTTGATTCTCAGGTCTTTTAACTCGTCGTCAATAACTGAGGCGGGAAAATTTGCGGTGAGTATTGCGCAGACCGTATCCGTTCCCTGTGTTTTTACGGGAATGGAAATTGCAAAAACTTCGCCCCCTGTAACCTCAGACTTGTGAGCCATCATAAAGGAGATGTTTTTGCTCTCCGTGATGATTTCCTTAAAGTATTTTTTTTCTGCTGCACTTTCCTTGTCTTTGCCGCCTAAATCCGTGTAAGAAACCCCTGTCGGCATAGTTATCCTTAGATATGCCCACTTGTTGTAATGCGTGGAAATCATATTGCGGTATGTCCCGAAGATTTTTACCGGATTTTTAATGTCGAAATTTTGCGCCAAAAAGTTCAAGTCGTCGGCATACCGGTAAAAAATATTACTGATATTGTCGGCTTGTATGTTGATTGTCTGGTGTATGGACGCACTTGTATTTTTTTTCGCTGCACTGATGACACTGAGAAACATCATGGCGAACATTATTAAGACGATAATTATTACTAATGGAATAAGCCCTTTTAAGTAATAAGTCCATATCGTTTTTTTATTTCTGTTATTTTTTGTCTTTTCCATACGCGTTAATCTTTATTTGCAATGAGTTGTGTTCTTAACCGTATAATCTCCTGAGTGTGCTGTTCTATTTGAGAGACGATTTCGAGTTCGTCTTCCGCATCCGGGCGGAGTTTAAAAAAGTCCAAACACTGGTTTAGTTCGTTGAGTTTTTTGTTGAGTTCTTTTGCGAAACTTTCCATGTCGTCCGCCGAAACGGAGTTGGTTTCCGTAATGTTCATAAGTTGGTGCATTGAGTTTGAAATTACGGAAATCTGCTGTCTCAAAGTGTTGCATGCCTCGGAAATTTCGTCCACTTTTTTTTCGTTTGAAATAATTTCGGGGGCGATTTTTCCAATTAAGGAGGCTGACTGTTCGGTGATTTTGAGGGTTTGCGCCGAGGAAACGTCAATTTCCTGCGAGGCTTTTTTGCATTGCTCTGAGAGTTTGCGGATTTCGGCGGCAACCACGGCAAAACCTTTACCGTTTTCGCCGGCTCTTGAAGCCTCAACAGCCGCGTTGATGGCAAGTAAATCCGTACGGTTGGTGATTTCGTTGATAATCAGCGATTTTGAAATAACGTTTTGGATACATTCCAAAGCACTTGTTGATGTTCCGGTGATGACGGAAATGTCAGAGGAAATCCGTTTTGAGATTACGGAGGTGTCGGTTGCCGTTTTGGCGTTGTCGTT
>JAEEXW010000364.1 GCA_016287995.1 Bacteroidales bacterium | reverse complement strand
GCTAACTCGTTTTTATTGTTATCCATTTTAGATTATGGTTTAATATTTTTAACAATGCGCAAATATACAAAATAAATCTTATTTCTGCGTAAGTTCCCTAAAAATATTTTCAAGATTTCCTTTGCTCTTTGTTATCGACAAAACAGAAAGCCCTTCTTTTTCGGCAAAAGCCCTTATCATTTCATCAAAATTGCCGTCATAATTACCGCCGAGACTAAACTCTACGGTTATTGAATCTGACGATTTAGGTGCTTTGAGGTTTTTGAGTGTATCATCGGCAACAATTTTACCTTTGTTGATGATGATTGCACGGTCGCAAACAGCCTCTGCCTCCTGCATAATGTGCGTTGAAAGTATGACGGTTTTTTCTTTTCCGAGTTCTTTTATAAGATTTCGGATTTCAACGATTTGATTCGGGTCAAGACCTGTTGTAGGCTCGTCAAGAATCAAAATCGACGGATTGTGAACCATTGCACGGGCAATTCCCGTTCTTTGTTTGTAACCTTTTGACAACTCCCCTATCTTCTTGAACTGATGTTCGCCGAGACCGACCGCTTCAACCGCCGCTTCAACTGCTTTTTTAACTTCGTTTTTTTGCAAATACATCTGCGCGGAATATTCGAGATACTCTTTTACGTACATATTAAGATAAAGCGGATTGTTTTCGGGAAGATAACCGATAGTTTTTTTTAAGGCATTCATATCGTCTTTTATGTTGACGCCGTTAATAAAAACCTCGCCCGAATCGCTTGCAATACAACCGGTAATGATTTTCATGGTTGTACTTTTTCCTGCGCCGTTAGGACCCAAAAAGCCCACAACCTCGCCCGAATTTATGTTAAAACTTATATTGTCAACGGCTTTGTTTTCACCGTAAAGTTTTGTAAGATTTTCTACTTTAACTGACATTTTTTTTATTTTATACCACCCCAAAAGGTGGTAAGTTACCACCTTTTTGCCGCAAAAATAGAGTTTTATATTAAGATTTGCAAATTAAAAAAACAAAAAACGGACTGTAAACCAGCAAAAAACAGGTATACAGTCCGAACTGATAAAAAACAAATATTATTTAAATAATTCCTGAGCCATTAAATGAAGACTTCTACGCCATGTCAAAAATTCGTGCGCTGTGCCTTCCGAAATATAACCAGTAACTTTATAACCGGCTGCTTTCATTTCGTCAGTAGATTTTTTGATTCCGTCGGGACGCTCTTTGCTTCCGCAACTCATAAACAAATATTTAACCGCCTTGCTGTCCTTGAAATCAGAGGGAGCATATTGTCCGCCGCTGAGCAAACCGTATGAAGCAAACAAATCTGTTCTTCTGCCCGAAATCAATTTTGTTTCCATACCACCCATTGACAAACCTGCAAGTGCACGGTTATTTCTGTCGGTCAAAGTCTTGAAATGAGAGTCAACGTAAGGAATAAGTTCGTCGCAAAGCATAGTTTCAAACTCTTTTGCTGTAAACTGTCCGATTGTACCGAATTTAATATCGTTTGTCAAACCGTAAGCCATTACAATGATAAAAGGTTTTGCTTTGCCCTCGGCGATAAGGTTGTCCATGATAAGGTTTGCGTGTCCTTGATTAGACCAAGCCGTCTCGTCCTCGCCCCAACCGTGCTGCAAATAAAGTACGGGGAATTTCTCTTTCGGATTATTATTGTATGTCGGAGGAGTGTAGACAAACGCACGCTGGAATTTGTTGGTACTCTTGCTCCAAAACAAAATCTGCTGAACAAAGCCGTGCGGAACGTTTTTCTCAGCATAAAAATCCTTGTCGTGAGCGGGAATTTCGATGCCGCTTTCCCAGCGTACAGAGCCGTAATAGTTTTTAGCACCGGGGTCGTTAACAACACCGCCGTCTATTGTCAAGTGATAATAGTGGAAACCTTCGTCCATAGGACCTTCGGTAGTTCCTTCCCAAACGCCGTCTTTGTTCTTTTTAAGAACGGTTGCGCCGACGCCGCCCATGTTGCCGCCAAGACCAAGGCTGACGATAACTGAACGCGCCTGAGGTGCTTCAACGCGGAAACGTGCGTAACCCTGAGAGTTTACCATAGGATACTCTCTGCCAGGCTGGTTCAACTCAGAGGGTTTGAAATCCTCTTTTATAACTGGGTTATCAAGCGAAGCGTTGAAATCACGGACAATTTTATAAGAGTTTTTTTCGTTGCCGTCTTTATCAAAAAGCAACGGATAATTGTTAGTTCCTACCCATGAATCCCTGTCGCTTACGTTCCAAAATGTTACAACATCAATAACATCTTTATGTTTGCGGAAAACACGGAAAAGATTGTGGTACATATTTTCGTGCAAAGTTCTGATATAGGGCTTTATAACAATATCTTCGCCGCGAGAAAACTGCAACTGACCGCCCATTTCTTCGTTAGCACGAACATCAAGTTCGGTAAAGTGAATATGTTTAACGATTGTCGAATATTTTTCGATAGCCGCCTCAACATCTTCCATCGAAGGTCCATAAATATTATAATGTCCCTGCATACCGATACCGTCAATCGGGATACCAGCGTCCTTCATTTTCTTAACCATATCGAAAATTCTGTCGCGTTTTCCGGGGTCGGCTGCGTTATAATCGTTGTAAAAAAGTTGTGCATTAGGATCGGCTTCATGAGCAAATTGAAAAGCCTTTGCAATAAACTCATCGCCGCAGAGGTCGTAAAGTTTTGATTTTCTGTAAGGCGACGGATTAGGATTCCAAGGTGTGCGTCTTGCGTCATCAGCCATTGCCTCGTTAACAACGTCCCAACAATAAACAACGTCTTTGTAACGGTTTACAACGGTAAAAATGTGCTGTTTTAATCTCTCATAAAAAACCTCTTTTGTAACATCTTTGCCTTTTTTGTCCTTAAACATCCAATCTGAAAACTGATTGTGCCATACAAGGCAGTGTCCGCGCATTTTAATGTTGTTTTTGCGGCAAAAATTTGCAATAGAATCCGCTTTGCCCCAGTTCCAAACATCTTCCTGCGGGTGAACGGAAACCGGCTTCATGTCGTTTTCGCATGTTACGGAGTTGTAATCTTTTAAAATAATGTTTATGTCCTTTTCTTTTGTGATATTGGACATATTAACGGCAACGCCTACTTTAAAATAATCTTTGTAAGCGTCTTTCAAGCCCTGTGCATACGCCCCCGAAAACAAGGCGAAAGCAAGAGCAGTCAAAAAAAACCTTTTCATGTTCTTGAATTAAATTTAAGTTAAAAACAATGCAATATTAAGAGTTTTATTTCAAAAAAAACAGTTTAAAAGTTTCAAATTCTTATGTTTTGGTAACAAAAAGATGTTTTTCAACAAAAAAATCAAACATTGTAACAAAAATATAAAAATCTGAAACATAAAGAAAATACAATAAAATAAATAATTGTTTACTTTGCACAGATTTT
>JAEEXW010000363.1 GCA_016287995.1 Bacteroidales bacterium | reverse complement strand
TATTTTTCGCCGTCGGGGAATGCAAAATCCTCAAATTTCCATTCCACTTTGAGTTTGCCTTCGGGTTTAACGCCCATAATCGCATTGTCGTGAACCACACGGCCATAATCTTGGAAAAACGAACCGTTTTTTCGTGTAATATAAATCAGCATTGACGAAAAACCGAAGTTTCCGCTGCCAAGATTGCTCCACGTGGTAGGCTCGGTGCGTCCGGCGTTTCGGTGGCAACTTCCGCACGAATATCCCGCGTACACGGGTCCTAATCCGCCCTGACTTTGCGACGAGCCGAGGGGATTATCGTAAAGATTATCGCCATTCAAAAAGCGTGAAGTATATTTTCCGTTAACCCAATCTGCATCGGTGTCGTAAGCGTATGACGAAGAAAGAAACACCGTAGAAGTACCAGCCGAAAGAGCAAAGCCATCGGGAATTTTTATTTCTTCAACGCCGATGCCGTCATCGTTGTCACAACTATACAGCACAAAAGCCGCAGCCAAAACTGCGGCATATTTAATCCATATTTTCATATTTTTTAATGAATAGTTCTTGCTTTTCCGTCTTTAAAAATCAAGTATTCCAATGTGTGGAAACCACGGAGATTTTGAGCAGAGTGAATTTTCTTTGCTTGTTGACTGTTATTTTCTGGATTTTCGTCATCATATTCCTCAAAATCACCTTTCCATTCAAGTTTAGCCCAAGAAGAAGAATTGAAAATGTTTACAATTCCGCTTAGGTCAAGCGGCCATGAGTCCATGTTCGGGTCAAGACCTTTGTCGGCAACAGGTCCGAAAAGAAACGCCTCTGAACTTTCCCAAGGAGTACGGGCTGCAACCCAAGCGTCAGCACATTTTGAAAATCCATCGTTTGAGGGACTTTTTTCAAACGCAACAACAGCGTTGTAAAGGTCGGTATTTTTGTCTTTCAAAGATTTGTATGTAGGCAATACAACGTTGTTAACATACTGAGAAAGAACTGCATCCCAATTATAATCAGCAAGATTGCCATCGATAAATGTTTTGAGTTCCTTGTCCAAAACATCACGCAAAGCGGCACATTTTTCAATGGCTGTTTGAGCCTCGTTGCTGCCGAGATTGTTGCGGAAAGGCTGCGGAATCGACATAATCGCATCTTGTGCGGCTTTGATTGCAGCAATTACTTTTGAATCGAGTTCAGCGTTTTTGCCGTTGATTACTTTTGAAATCGAATTTGCGTTAATGGTACCGTCAAGCGAACCGTAATAAGCATTTTTTACAGAAGTGATGTTGTTAGTAAAGTCAACACGCGAATGCCATGAAAACCATGATTCTACTTCAAGAACCGCTTTTGCTGGTTCTGTTGCAAAAAGTTCTACCGGACTGCCGATTTTTGTGTCGCCGACCTCGTTAGCAATGTCAATACAGCCGTCAACGATTTGTTCAACGCAATCTTTTGAAGATTTGAAACCCGCGCCCTCATGCGAGAGAAAACGCTTTGCGTAACTGTCGCCACCTTCGTAACTATCATTCCAATAAGCATATAAGTTATCAGAATCGGTTTTCAAAAGGGTTGCAACGGTGCGCATATAATTGCCCCATTGTTTTGCGTAATCGGAATTATATTCCGCGTCAATCGCAACTGAATCAGCAATTTGTGCTAATTCGTCCTTTTCGTTTTTGTCTTTATCACAACTTGTGATTGTTGCTGCTGAAAAAGCAATCAAGCCAGCAGCGATTAAAACTCTTTTTTTCATCGTTATTCTATTTTTTTATTATTATCATTTTTGACAAAACCAACCAACGTAACCAATTGAAATACAAAATTCGTTTTCGTTGTTGTAATTAGTTTTGGTGTTTTGAAACATCTCATTTGTACCGATTCTGCGGCAAGTGTAATCCGCTTTGATAACAAGATTCGGCAACGCGAAATAGTTAAGACCAAAAGTCCAATAACTTACCTGACAACGGTCGTCCATAACTTGCAGTGCTATGCCTTTTTCCTGAGGATTGTAATACTCGTAATGTGCAAACGGATAAAGTACCGGGAACTTGTCGCCGCCGCTGAAAACATTCTTCAAATTAATGCCGAGTTCAAAGTTATAATTGAGTGCTTTTTCGGCAACATTAGGACTACGGTTGTAACCCGATTTTGAAGAGTAAGTGCGGATAACTTTGTCAACCGCTGCAACCTCCGTTAAACCGCCTTGCAAAAAGTTTCCTCGGAATGTTACGTAATCGTTTTTGTACTGAGCGTCAAACGAAAAAATCGAAATATTAATCGGATCGTATGGTTCAAAAGTTGACAGACGGTCGCTGTTTTTTCCCGCATCATAACAATAATACATCGAATATCCAAGTCTTAAACCTTTAACACCTTTGTAGTCAAGACGGAAAGTATACGCCGGTCTTGTAAAATTGTCAGCCTCAAAAAGTCCTTGTCTACCACCTTTAATCCAGTTGTAACGGCTGAAACCGAGCGGATTTTGACCGGCAACAATTTGCGCTTGATATTCAAATTTAGAAAAGTTAGAACCGAATTTACCGAAAAATTCCAAACCTGTTTCGTGCCAAGTACATGGCATTATGGTAGTTGCGCCTTCGGGACGAAATGTCGTAAAAAAGTTTATCGGTTCGTGATGAGTGTTTGTCAGACCAACGGGCAAAATAAGATGTCCGGCTTTAACATTAAACTCCTTTATGAATTTTCTTGTGATGTGAAATTGTTCGAGGGCAACTTCGCCGCCTTTTTCGATTTCGGTTTCATACTCGCCGTTTTCGCTGCCCGAACCGGCTTCAAGTTCCATTGCCATACCCGTTCCGCCGGCTTCAAACTCAATTTCAGCACCGAGAATCCATTTGTCGGAAAACTTATAATCAAAAGCTAAAATAAATCTCGGCAAAGAAATTTCAGCGTGATTGATTTCAGAATTTCCGTTTGTAGAACCGCTCCAACGGTTAAGACCGTAATTTTTCCATGAAGCAAGCATTTCGCCGTAACCTCCGAAACGGAATTTTTGATAAGTAGTGTCGTCTTGTGCATTAACACTAACATTCAGCATTAACAAAACTGATAATAATAACAAAAAATGTTTCATTTTCTCTCTATTTTTTTCGGCACAAAATTAGAGAGGTCTTTTTTTTCGAGAAATACCTAAAATTAGGTATTTTTTGTGTAAAAAATACTCCAAATTAAGTATTTTTTGACAAATTCTTTAACACTTTCTAACACATTTAAGGCTCGTTTTTAGGATTGAAAAGACCCATAAACAAAAAACTTTTTTCCCGATAACATTCTTTTGTTTAATTTTGCAGTTGAACCACAACTGCAAAAAAAATGAAAACAGACATTAATAAAGATCCAATGGAATGGGAAGTCTTGGAAAGCGAATATCTTTTCCAAAGACCGTGGCTGACAGCTCGACGCGACCACGTAAAACTGCCGACCGGCGCAGAAATCA
>JAEEXW010000362.1 GCA_016287995.1 Bacteroidales bacterium | reverse complement strand
GAGAAATTTCTTTAAAGGAGAAAGTTTCGATAATTGAAGATATTGTTATTCATTCTGAAAAAATTGATGGTGAAAAAATTTCGTTGCTTTATGAAGAGGTTTTGAAAGCGGACGGAAAAAGTTTTGAATTATGTTCGTCATACGCAGATTTTTTGATGGTGACAGAAGATTACAATCGTGCTTCCGAACAGTTGAAAATTTGTGCTGAAATTGAGAAATCAGATTTTTCGCTGTGGAGAAAACTTTTCAAACTTTATGTCTTGACCGAAGATTATGAGGCTTTGAAAGTTGCTATTAGAGAAGCGGAAGATTATTTTCCCGAGCAAGTTGATGTTATGCTTTATTCTGCTGTTGCAAAAATGTACACAGATGACCTTAGCGGGGCAGGGGAGATGTTTTCTTCTGCGAAAGATTTCGGCGTGGAACTTACCGAAAGCGCTAATTTGTACTATTTTTATTACGGTGTTTTAAATTATAAGAAATCAAATAAGGAAGCCGCCTTTCAAAATTTTGAAAAATATTACAATATAAATCATTCCGATTATAATGTTTGCGCCAAATATGCTTGGTATTTGATTGATTCTAAACGCAATTTGCCGTTTGCTCAAAATATTATAAAACAGAGTCTTAATTACGATAATTCCAATGTTTATTTTAATTATGTTCAGGCGTTTTTAAGTTATACGACTAATGATTTGAAAACTGCTGAATATTTTATCGAAAAGGCATTGTCGCTTGATAAAAAGCAAAAAAAATATATTAAGGAATTGTCGGAAAAAATTATGAATGATAAAAAATAACTGTTATGAAATTAAGAAATATAGCATTTTTGTTTGTTTTACTTTTGTTGTTTTCGGCTTGTAAAGGCAAGAAGAAAAAGCAAAACAATGGAGATGATAAACCTAAAACGGAGGTTATCGTTTCTGAGGTTGATAAAAATTCGCCGCTTTTTAGGGAGGCTGAAAATATGTATTTAAAACAGGATACTTTTTCGACTGTGGAAATTAAGTTTGATTTAAAACTTCAACTTCCTGATAAAAATGTTTCTGGTTCGGGTACATTAAGAATTGCTAACGATTCGTTGATATGGCTTTATATTAAGGCTTTCGGATTAGAAATTGCGCGTGCGAAACTTACGAAAGACTCTGTTTTTGCTGTTGTTAAACTAAAAAATCAATATTTCAAAAGTGATTATTCTGCATTAAAGCAGTTTTTCCCGATTAATTTTGATTTTTCAATTTTGCAATCTGTTTTCTTGAATAAGTTTTTTATTTTTCCTGAAAACAAAGTAGAAAATCTCTCATATTTTTCTCCTTCGGAGAGCGGCGAAAACTTGCGTTTAAATTCTGTAAGAAGTTATAATTCTAAATACGGAATGTCTAACGAAATCATTGTTACACGTGAAACTTTGCGTGTAATTAAAAATTCTGCTATTATCTTGTCATCACAAAAAGGTGTCTCGATTAATTATAACGGCGAGAATGATTTTCAAGTACATAAATTACCTGTGGAGGTTCAATTTGAAGGTATTGGTACGGATTTTACAGTAACGTTTTATTATAATAAGGCTGTTTTTGGAAAGACTTTGCAATATCCGCTTACGATACCAGCAAATTATACGGAAATGAAGTTTTAAAGAAAGAAAATGAAAGTGAGAAGAATATTAATATTGTTTTTAATAGTTTTTACCTTTAACAATGCTTTTTCGCAGGTAGGGTTGGAGGAGCAATCGGCGTATTTGGATTCTGTTTTAGTCGTTTTGGAAAGCCCGGAAAAGATTGATAATCCGTCTGTGATTTTGAGTATCATTGATGAGCAGTTGAATTTAAAAAACTCTCTTACCTCGAAATTAAAAAATCAAATTATTCAACTTGATAAGGACGTTTATAATAATGAGTTATTTTATCAGCGCCTTAATTCACAGTTGGATTACGAGAAGAATATTTACGCTTCTCTTATTGTTACTGCATCAAGATTAAGAACTTTGATGTATCAGAATTTTGATATTTTTTCGTTTGATAACTTGTATAAGACATATCGGCAATTCCTTTATATTAAATGGCTGACTGATTATCGTCAGAAAAAAATTATGCGAATAAAGGCGCTAAAAGCAGAAATTGCAACGGTTGTATCAACCCTTGATAGCATTAAGGCTGCGAAAAATGTTGTTGCAGAAAAACTCGGTGTGGAACAGACTTTTATCAAACGATATAGTTCTTCGCGAAATCTTATCGCACAAAGTTATACTGAGAATAAGGAAGAAGAGGTTTCACGTGAAATTATTAAAAATAATATTGATTCATTGAGAACACCTGATTTGACGGCGGGCGAAAATGAGACAACTTTGTTTCAGGTTCAAAAGGGATATTTGATGTGGCCTGTGCGTAAAGCAGTGATAATCAGATACTTCGGTGAGTCTAAGCATCCTGTGTATGATAAAGTTACTGTTAAAAACGATGGTTTGGACTTTTGTGTGCCTAAGTCTTCAAAGGTTCAGTGCGTGTATAACGGTATTGTGGCGAAAGTTGTGAAATTGCCGCAAAACAAATTTTCTGTAATCGTGCGACACGGCTCTTATTACACCGTTTATTCAGGGCTTGACCATATAAACGTTTCTCAGGGCGATATGATTAATAAGGGCGATATTACGGGCGGTTTTGATGCAGAAAACGGAGATTGCGTGTTGAATTTTCAGATATGGCTCGGTACCGAAGTATTGAATCCTTATCATTGGTTGGTTAAAAACACTAAAAATAATAAAAAATGAAATCAAATTTTTCTATCATAGAGGCTAAATTAAACGATTTTATCCGTAAATTCTATTCTAATCGGATAATATTGGGCGTGTTGTTGTTTGTTCTGATATTTTCGGTTTCTGTTTTTACGCTTTTTATGGTAGAAGGGTTTACGTTTTTGCAACCGTCTGTTAAGACTGTTTTGTTTTATTTTGCATTGTTTTTGTTTTTATCGGTTTTTGTATTTTTTATTGCGATACCTATTTTAAAGATTTTCAAACTAATACCGTATCTTACTTTTGACGAGGCTTCAAAGATTATCGCCGAGTATTTCAATGATGAGAACGGTGTTTTGCTGAATATTTTACAGTTGAATGGTTTGGACGATGGTAAATCAGACTTTCTTGTGGCCGCAATTAATCAGAAAATAGAAAAAATATCTCCGTGGAATTTTTCTACTGCGGTTGATTTTAAGAGAACAGGAAAGTTTTTGGCTCATTCTGCGGCAGTTTTGGCGGTTTTGTTGCTTTTAAGTTGGCTGTTTTCTAATAGAATTTCGCAGGGCGCAACTCGTTTTATGAATTATTCAACGTATTACGAAAAAGAAAATCCTTATTCATTTTCTTTGTTAAATGACACATTGAATTGTGTTGCAGGAGAAGATTTTACCGTTAAGGTAAGAATTGACGGGCCGGAGACAATTAAAGACGTTTTTCTGGTTA
>JAEEXW010000361.1 GCA_016287995.1 Bacteroidales bacterium | reverse complement strand
TTTTTCAAGTGCTTTTTCTTTTAAGAACTCTCTTACAGACTTGTTTTGTGAAACCGCTTTTGATAAAATTTCAGAGAATTTCCTAAATTGTACATCTTTTTCTGAAACTTCATCTTCTGTTTGTTTTACAGATACTTCACTATTAAGTGAATCCATCTCTACTTCTGCCGCTTCGTTAAGCGGTTCATTGCAGGCGGCAAACATCAATGCCGCTGCTGCAATACTCATGATTTTTTTCGTCATTTTATTGAATATTTGCTTTAAATTTTTATTATAAAATAATTGATTATAAATATTTTACTTAACTATATAGTTTTTTGAACTAATTACCGTGCCGCCGCTTGAAATTATCACATCATAATTTCCTATGCCATAGTTTTTGAGTGTGCAACTGAACGTCGTGTTGCCGCTCGCGCTCATGCCCGCCACTTTGGAGCCATTACGGAACACCTCAACTTGATAAGTTGATGAATTTTCTCTAAAATCCACCGTTAAATTAGTTGTAGCACTGTTATATGAGACACTGTAAGTAGTATTTTTAACTGGTCTAATACAATGTGACGGTTTTATATTTGGCCAATTTTGATGATGCTTTCTACTAATACCATGTGTCTGTGCCTGTGCGGAAAATCCGCATCCAATAAATACCGTTGCCGTTAATACGGCTGCAATTTTGTTTAATCTCATTTTCTGCCTTTATTATAAATTAAATTTGTGGTGCAAAATTATTGGGCTTTTTTTGTCTGTGCAATGGAAAAATTATATGTAAACTTTACGTATGCTGTAATTAATTGAATAAAAATATTTTACATATCTGTAAACTACAATTACACTGCTGTCATACTTATAAAAATGTATTGTTTAGTATTAATTCTTCATCTGTTTATCATTTGTATTTTTGTCTGTTATTTGTTATTTTTGTAGAAAAATTAAAAAAACTATGAAACTTATTACTATTATATTATTTTTTTGTTTGTCTTGCGCATTGTTGTCATGCAGAGAAAATTATTCTGATGTTACAAGTAAGTTGATAATAGCAGACACTCTTTTGCGTAACGAGCAGATTGATGCGGCTGAAACGGTGATTTCGAGCATAGAAAGCAAACAAAAAACTGATTATGAAAACGCTTATTATGCTTTGATAAAAACAAGAATAGTTTATAGTCAGTACAAAGAAATCGAAAATTGTTCCCTGATAGATATAGCCGTTAATTATTTCAAGAAAAACGGCGACGATTACAAACTCGCCGATTCTTATTTTTATAAAGCGGATATTTTGTATGACCTTGAAGATTATGAAAATGCGATATTTTTTATGAAAGAAGCGGAATATCTTGCTAAGAAGTTGAAAGATAATTTTTTACTTCATAAAGTTTATATGAAACTTTTTTATTACAACGCAGAAGCGCGGGAACACAAAATGGCTCTTTCATACGCAAAGAAAGAAAATGAATACGCTAAACTTATAAATTCTGATAAATATTTGGCATATAGTTATTTAAACATTGCTCTCGTCTATAAAGAATTAAACAATAAAGACAGTATGCGTATTTTTGCTTCAAAATTAATCCCCTTATTGGACAAGATAGATGTAGACGAGCATAAATCGTACTTTTATAATTGTTTGGGCGATGTTTATTTTGACAGCGACATCAATAAATCGTTTGCTTATTACAAAAAGGCGTTGGAATGTTCTACACTTCCTCAGACTTGCGCGGCGTTGGCGGAAATATATCTAAATCAAGGCGACACTTTAAATGCGGCAAAAATGGTTGACATCGTTTCAGAAAGTGATGTTCCCGATGTCAAAATCAGTCTTTTTGAAAAACTCTCAAAAATCGCTTTAAGAAACAACGATGCAAAATCGGTTTATAAATTTATGTCAGACTTGGTTACGGCAAAAGATTCTTTGAATAATGATTTTTTGAATGACAAAACCATTGAATTACAGCATCTTGCAGAAGTGCAAAAAGAGAACGAAATTTGGCATTTGAAAATTTTCATAATTTCTGTAACAGGTATTGTGATTTTGTTTTTGTCTGTTATTGCTTGGATTTATATGCAGTTACAAAAAATCAGGAAAGACAAAAAAATTGCAGAACACAGAATGATTATTGAGGATTTGCGAATCAAAATAAAAGAAAACGGCAACGATTTGGAACTTCAAAAACTGCTTAAAAAATATATGCAGCCTTTCAAGCGCGGCAAAGAATTGTATGAGCGGATAGAAAACGGCGGAAATTTCGGTACATGGAAAAACGCTGATTTAATAGAATATATAAATTACTGCCGGTTGGAATACGGTCCTTTTTTAGCGCAACTCAATGAGGAATACGAAGAATTGTCTCCGCTTCAAATTATTTATATGTTGCAAAAGAATATGAACATTCCCGACGGACTTATTGCCGACCGTCTTGTTGTCAACGTAAATTCTCTTGCGACTTACCGCACCAGAATTGACAAAAAACGCAAGAAAAACAATTAAACATTATCCTCTGCCAGCCATTGTGCGAAAGAATCTTCCGTTTCGTATAGTTTGAGTTCCGCAAGTTCAACGTTTTCGGGCAGGCGTTTTTTGATTTTTTCGGCAAAATATATAAGCATATTCTCGCAAGTCGGCTGATAAGGAAACCTTATGACGTTGGAAAACATCGGCTGTTTTTCGTCAAAAACATATTCTGATTTTTCGCTGACAACAACCGAATGGTCAAACTTTTCGACAATTTCCTCGTTGACAATCCGTTTTAGAAGTCCGAAGTCCATCACCATTCCGAGTTTCGGGGACGAAAAGTCTGTTTCAGGCTCGCCGATAACCGTTACAAAAAACTTGTAACTATGCCCGTGCATACGGCTGCATTTGCCATCGTAGTTTTCAAGGCAGTGCGCCGCCTCGAAAGAAAATTTTTTTGTTAGCCGGATTTTACTCATTTTTTACGTTGAAAGTTGACAATAAGGCTTCTAATTGCCATAACATTATTTTTTTGTCTTTTTTACCGCCATAGACGTATGCAAAAACCGTTACGAGCCTGTTGTTGATAGTGTCAACGACAGACTGCGACACAAAAGGCCCTCCCATAAAATCTCCTTCGGTTTCCCAAAGTCCGCGCAACTCGCAAACGTAATTTCCGTCTCTTGAAAATTCTTTTTTCATCGGCGGCACTCTTTTTTCGATTGCCATATATGAGCCTTGCGCCGGTCCGGGGACGTTGAGACACAAAACGCTGTCCATACGGCGAATCATGTTTTGCAAATCAAAATCTTTCGGTCCGTTGTACTCAAAATCAAAAAGCAGCAGCCCTTGACTTGTTTCAGAGGTTTCTTTGCTAATCCAGACAAAATGCGTTGAGTCAACGTCCTTGTTGAAACCCGCTGATGGAATCAACATATTAACACCATGCTTTTTATTGAGGTCTTCTTCTACATAAATGTTATGCGTGCGGCTGAAACTGCTCAGCAG
>JAEEXW010000010.1 GCA_016287995.1 Bacteroidales bacterium | reverse complement strand
GTCGCGGTTCAAAAAAGCACGTCAAACGAAATACGTGGCGTTTCAGAACACGAATTTTTCGTAAAATTTTCGGCGGTTAATATTTTGCAGTGGAGCGTTGAAAACCCCAAACTTTACACCGTTGAAGTCTCGGTTTTGGACGAGGGGCAAACAACAGATATTCAGTCTGTTAAAACAGGTTTCAGAACCATTGAGTTTACCGCTGACAAAGGCTTTTTCTTAAACAAAAAGCACTTGAAAATCATCGGCGTTAACATTCATCAGGATTTTGCGGGCGTTGGTTGCGCCGTCCCGAAAGCCCTTCAAACCGAAAGGGTTAAAATGCTGAAAAAATATGGTTTCAACGCTGTCCGCACCTCGCACAACCCTGTCAATACGGATTTGTTGGATGTTTGCGACTCGCTCGGAATGTTGGTTTTGGAAGAAACGCGGCTCGAAGGCATCAATGATTATCACAAAACGCAGTTAAGGCGCATGATTTTTCGTGACCGAAATCACCCTTCAATAATTTCATGGTCGGTCGGTAACGAAGAATGGCAAATCGAGAGCAACATTTTTGGTGAAAGAATTACGCGGACTATTCAGCCGTATGCCAAAACGTTGGATTCAACGCGAACGATAACGGCAGCGGTTAGCGGCGGTTGCGGTTACGGAACCTCAGAAAGTCTCGAACTTATGGGCTTTAACTATTTGGCTCAGTGCGATATAGACAAATACCGAGAAAAACATCTTTCTCAACCCGGCTGGCTGACGGAGGAGACTTCCGGCTGCGGCACAAGGGGCGTTTATTTTGCCGATTCCGCTAACTGCCACATTCCGCAGTTTGACCGCGAGGGCGGCACGTCGATTGAAAGAGGTTACAAATTTTGTCTTGAAAGAGACTGGATGTCAGGACTTTTCTATTGGACGGGTTTTGATTACAGAGGCGAGCCGACACCGTTTTCTTATCCGGCGGTTTCAAGCCAGTTTGGAATTTTGGACGTTTGCGGTTTTCCAAAAGACGCGGCGTTTTATATTTTGGCTAACAACTCGCAAGAGCCTGTGATTCATTTGTTTCCGCATTGGAATTTTAAGGGCATGGAAGGAAAGACGATAAAAGTCTGGGCGTACACAAACTGCGATGAGGCGGAACTTTTTCTGAACAAAAAATCGCTTGGTAAAAAGAAACTTGACAAATACGGTCATCTTTCTTGGGACGTTAAATATACGCCCGGCGAACTTTTAGTCAAGGGTTACAAAAAAGGCAAAACGGTTGTAACAGAGAGCGTTAAAACTGCCGGAGAGCCGCAGAACATCGTCTTAAAACCTTCAAAAACAGGCGATATTGTTTTGGTAAGTGTTTCGGCAACAGACAAAAACGGTTTGGAGTCTCCGGTGGCAAACAACAATATCAGGTTTGAGGTTTCGGGTCCGGCGGAAATTCTCGGCGTCGGCAACGGTGACCCGTCATCGCTTGAAAACGACAGAGAATTTGAAAACTCTTTCGGCGTAAAGATCTTTGCGCAAAAAGAATTGACGCTGACATCGCTTTCTAATTGGCAATCCGAAGTAAACGCTGCAAAATCAAGCAGTTGGCGTGATGCTTTGGTTTATGACCGAAACGAAAAATGGGATTTTTATCATGACACTTTGTTAGCGGTAAAATGTGAAGTTTTGTTGGATGAGGTTTCTGACAAAAATACTTATACTCTGTTTTCAAAAAGTATTTTAGCGGTTCAAGACATTTATGTTAACGGTGAAAAAATTGCTTCCGGCATAAAACGTGATGAGCCTCAGAGTTTTACCCTTGATAGTAAACTTTTGAAAACTGGCAAAAACGAGATTTTCTTCATCGGCAAAAAGATAAAAAAATCTTATCAATGGGACGAGCCGAACACAGACCCCGGCGTTGTCGGCGTAAAAATTCCTGCGAAAAATTATTCTCGTAATCTTTTTAGCGGTAAGGCGTTAGTGATTGTTAAGACAAAAGGTCAAGCCGTTTTAAGAGCAACGTCAGAAGGTCTGAAAATGGCGGAGATTAGTATTAGGTAGAAATTTTATTTCCGTTTTTGCAAAAACTTGGCATATTCTGTTGCCGCTAAAAGAAAACAGCCTGTTCCGTAATTCGTATGCGTTTTTGGGTTCGGGTCGTAGAAATAGCAGTTTCTTTCGGGCGTGGTGAAAATATATCCGACCGTAAAATTCTCCTGTACGGCGATTTTGGAAAGATATTCCCACGCTTTTTCTATTGCCGGAAAAAATGTTTTGCGGTCAAGGATTCCGCTGTTGACACCGTAACACAGAGCGTAAAGTATCAACGCAGTGCCGGAAGTTTCGTAACCGGGCGTCAAAAGATTGTCAGACAGACAGTTTTGCCAGTAGCCTTCCGGTTTTTGAAGGTTTTTCAGCGTGTCAGCCATCGCCGTAAATCTGTCAAGAAACACTTTTTTATAACGGCTTGTGTCAGGCAGATGTTCAAAAACCCTTGCAAACGAGGCTATTACCCAGCCGTTGCCGCGCGACCAGAAAAGTTTTCCGCCGGACTTGGGACTGCGGCAATACGGATATTTGTATTTTTTGTCGCGGTAATACAAGTGCGCCTCTTTGTCATAAAACTGAGAGTCAAAAAACGAAAAATACTCAAACATCTTGTCTAAGTACATTCCGTTTTTGCTCATGGCGTAAAGTCTTGACATCGAAGGCATTGCCATAAAAAGCGCGTCCATCCAATACCAATAGTCGTTAAGATTGAGACTCGTCTGATAGTTGAAAACCTCAAAAGCGCGTTTTGTTTTTTTCTCGTCGGGGTCTTTTTCGTTGAGGTCGAGATAGACCTGAAAACAGATTTGATAATCGGCAAACATGACGTTTTGCTCCACTCTGAGCGGCGTGCGGTAATGCCACCGCATAGGATTCGGCTCTTTTGCGCCCTGCCAGTTGTTGTGCTCAGCCCAGCGGATTGTGTAATCAAGAAGTTGCTTGTTGCCTGTGAGTTTGCAAAATTCAAGATTGCCGACATGAAACACGCCGAAATCCCAAAAAGCGTCGGTGCGGAAAGTCTCTCTGCTTTGATAAACCGAGTCAACTTTGTAAGCAGTCTCCAAAACCTCTTGTATTTTCTTTTTAATTTTGCCGTTTTGCGACAAGGCACAAAACGGCAAAACCAAAAATACTATAAATAAAATTTTTCTCATTAACGGACTTTTAATGTGAAGGAGAATTCCATGTTTGCGGGTTTGATTTGGTATTTTTCAAGCGGCATCGAGCCCCATGAGTCTATACCTGCAACGCCTTGATTTTTATGGTCCAAGGTAACCGCATAGAAATCGTTGTTTTCCGGAAGGTCTACGGTGTGTTTTTCACCGCGTTTTTCCTGCGACAAGTCTTCTACGGAATACGGCATTACTGAAAACTCAAAATTTTCTTTGCCTTTTACTATTTCCAAACCGTTACCATTGTTGTTGAAAATGTTCAAACTTCTTGTATCACAGCGGTTTGATGATTCCTGCGGCGAAGGATACGAGTAAAACATTTCCTCAGGCGTGGAGTTGTAACGTCCTACAAAAGCCGCCGTTTTTCTGTCAATGTAGTTTTCAAAAGGTCCTCTGCCGTACCATTCGATGTTGGAAAAATCTTTTTTCACTTTGAATTTCAAGCCAAAACGCGGTAACAACGGCAATTCCGTAACGCCCTTAGTATCAAGTTTTTCACTGATTTCAATAATTCCGTCTGCCATGACAAGGTATTCAATAGTTACCTCTGTTTTGGTATTTTCAAGAGAGTAAACCGCTTGAACTTTTACGCCTGAGTTTTTGATAATCTGCGTGTTAAAGTTCGTGAGTTTGGGCTTTTCGGTGTCGAGTTTCCAATTTTTGCAACGCTCAGGCATGTGGTTTCCAAAATCGTTGTCAGTGGGTGCACGCCAAAAATTCGGTTTTACGCCTTCGGTAAAAACAACATTGTTAACCTCTGAAAGCGAGCCGGTTGTTTTGTCGAAAACGGCTGTCGTGTTGTTGACTGTTACCACGCATTTGGAGCCTTCTTCTGCAATTTTTGATTTTATCTTGGTTGACGGTTTTTCTGAAACAGTGGACGGCGATTTTAACAAAAACTGCTCTCTTGCGAGTTCTTCTTGGGCTGAAATGCCGTTAGCAGTTGCCTTTTTAGTTATGAAACTAACGTTCATAAAATACTCTTTATCAGCCTCATAATTAAAATTTTCGAGTTCTGCAATTTTGATTGCTTGTTTTGCAAGGGGCTGAATTGCGGGGCAGTCGATTTCGATAATTTTTTCAACGTTGCCGTCTGCAAGTATTTCGCATTTAATCAAAAAGTTGCTCAAATCGGTAAAAAGATAATTGTTAGAAATCGAAAGACCGTTTTCTGCTGCTAAAAATTTGCAGTCGATATTTTGGTAATTATACTTTACTTGATAAAGTGCGGGGTGCGGGGTACGGTCGGGGTTAACGATACCGTTCATGCAGAAATTCTGGTCTGAGGGAACGCCTTTGGGTCCGAAATCTCCTCCCCAGCCCCAGAAGTTTTTGCCGTTCTCAGTTTTCATAATTCCTTGGTCAACCCAGTCCCAGATAAAACCGCCCTGAATTTGATAACTCGTTTTGAATAAGTCCCAATATTCGTCTAATCCGCCGACTGAATTGCCCATTGCATGAGCGTATTCGCAGAGAATCATCGGACGCGGTTTTTTCTGTTTCGCGTAGTCAAAGCAGTAGTGCCAAGCATACATCGGACAAACGATGTCCGTGTTACGGTCTTCTCTTGCGGGTTCGTATTGTACGGGACGAGTTTTGTCGAAGGCTTTTAGGCTGTCGTAACAAGCCTCGAAATTAGAGCCGTTGCCAGCCTCGTTTCCGAGCGACCAGACAATAACCGACGGGTGGTGTATGTCGCGGTAAGCCATACGCATAACTCTCTGAATATGAGCGTGTCTCCAAAGCGGAACGCCTGCAATGTTTTTAGGTCCGTATATAAGACCGTGAGATTCCAAATTTGCTTCGTCAACAAGATAAATACCCAAAGAGTCGCAAAGTTTGTACCAATACGGGTCGTTGGGATAGTGGCAAGTTCTGACTGCGTTGATGTTGTTTTGCTTCATTAAGAGAATATCTTTAAGCATTGATTCTCTGGTGATTACGTGTCCTGTGTATTGATCGTGTTCATGACGGTTGACTCCTCGGATTAAGAGTTTTTTGCCGTTGATTTTCAATACGCCGTCCTCGATGGAAACTTTTCTGAAACCGATGTCAAAACTCATGAACTGAGGTCTTTGGGAACTTTCGTTTTCAAGGCTTACCACAAGGCGGTAAAGTTCGGGAAATTCGCCTGACCAGAGTTTTACGTTGTTTACGTTGAGCGTAAGGCTTTGATTTTCTGACGAGTTTGCTTTTATTTTTTTGATGCTGAGACTTTTTTCGGCAACCTTTGCGCCTTTGTAATAAAGTGCTGCTGAAATGTCGGCGTTTTCTTCTTTAACATTGTGATTGTCAATGATATAATCGAGATTTATAACGCCGTTTTTAAGGTCGGGAGTCTCGGCTGAGATTTTTACGTTTTGGATGTGCGCTTTCGGTCTTGAATAAATGCACACGTTTCTTTCGATACCGTTGAGACGGAAAAAGTCCTGATCTTCGAGATACGAAGCGTCAGACCAGCGTAAAATCTTGAATGCCAAAACGTTGTTGCCTTTTTTCAAATATTTTGTGATGTCAAATTCGGCAGCGAGTTTTGAATCCTCTGAATATCCCGCGTATTTGCCGTTTACATAGACAAAAAGCGCACTTCTTGCACCGTCTATTTGTAAAACAACTTCTTGATTTTCAAACTTTTCAGGCAGCGTAAAAGTTTTTCTGTATACGCCTGTCCAGTTGTTTTCAAACGGTACTTCCGGCGGCTGAGGGTCCCAACTGAAATCGTAAGAGACGTTTGTGTAAACCGGGTAGCCGTAGCCGTTCATCTGCCAGTCGCCCGGCACGGGAATCATGCCCCATGAGTTGTCGTTAAAGCCTTCTGATTCAAAACCTTGCGGCACTTTTGAAGGGTCGTTGGCAAAAAAGAATTTCCATTTGCCGTTAAGGTTGATGTAATAATCAGACAACTCGTTGTCTTTCAGTGCGTTTTGCTTGTCTGAATAGACAAACCACGAGGCGTGCATAGCCTCACGGTTTTCTTCCGTGATTTCAGGATTCCGAGCCTGAGCGGGAAGTTGCTGCGCGTTTGCGTTCAACGAGAAAAGCGTTAAGAACGCCGCGAAAAAATTGATTCTTTTTTTCATAATATCTGCAAAAATTATTTTTGCAAAGGTATATAAAAAAAATCATTTTTCACTCTTGATTTTTTCGTCCGCGTGACGTTTTTTGTCCAACTGCCAGGAGTTGAAAAGGTTTTGAAAAATTATGTAAAAACCGCTGCACAACGCGCTCAGCGGGTCGAGGTAAGTGCCTGCTACCCAAATCGAAAAAATTGTGTTTTTTTGACCGATACTTTGTCCGCACGAAATTCTTTCGTCGAATTTTGTACCGATAATTTTTCCGACGGTAAAGAGCACTATGCAAATTATCAGTGCGGCTATTCCCATCAAAATGTCAATGTGGTAATTTTCAGGCTTTTCTACGATTGATTTTACAGTCCGTCCCATCAAAATAAGAATTGAGGCCGCCCAAATGTAAAACGAAATGCCGGAATAGTTTTTCAAAAATTCATGCGCTTTCGGGACAAACTTTTTGAGAAATTCCGCCAAAATCATCGGAAACACCAAAAGCGGGAAAACTTTTTGGATAATCGCCGCAAAACCTTCCAAAAACGTCATGCCTTTTGCCTCAATCAGCGGAAAAACCGACGGAATTATTATTGCGGCGGCGATGTTTGCCAAAATCGTGAAACTGACTAAGTTAGGAGCGTTGCCGCCGAGTTTTGCCGTTACCACGACAGCCGAAACCGCCGTCGGACACATTATGATAACCATAACCGATTCCGCCAAAATTTTGTTGAAAGGCGAGATTGCCAAATACGCGCCCAATGCTCCGAAAATTATAACAGCAAGCAACATAAAGTGTACTTTCTTAAACTTTATTTCCTTTAAACTTACCTTTGAAAATGACAGTGTAAGCATTACGAACATTGACACGGGCAGTATGAAAGCAAACTGCTGAAAAAAGTCATAGAATATGCTTCCGGTTATAATTGCAATCGGAAGTGCGTGATTTTTAACGAATTGGAAAAATTTGTTCATATCTGAAAATTTTTCTGCAAAATTACAAAAATAATCCTTAATTTTACAGCGTAAATGTGATAATAAAACAACATGCAACAAACCGACCTTATTTTGTCGCCAGAAGAGGCATTTTATGAAGAGACCGTTTTGAAAAAAGCGGCCTCTGCTGCGGGCGTTAACTTTCATGACATCACGGATTTTAGAATCGAAAGAAAATCTGTAGACGCAAGAAAAAAGCAAATTCTTATCAATATGAGGGTTGCGCTGTTTTTGAAAGGCGAAAAGCCCGAAAGCATTTCCAAAAGTTATCAATACGGAGACGTTTCAAAACGTCCTGCTGTCGTAGTTGTCGGGACAGGTCCGGCGGGACTTTTTGCGGCGTTGAGGCTTATAGAATTGGGTTTTAAACCTATTGTCTTGGAACGAGGTAGAAACGTTACTGACCGCAAACGCGACATTGCGGCTCTTAACACGAAACAAATTTTAGACGAAGATTCTAATTATTGTTTCGGCGAAGGCGGCGCGGGGACGTTTTCCGACGGAAAACTTTACACCCGTAGCGATAAGCGCGGAAATATTTCGCGTATTTTGGAGATTTTTTACCTTCATGGTGCGGCAGATAATATTCTTTATGAGGCGCGTCCGCATATCGGGACTGACAAGTTGCCGAAAATTGTTTCTAACATCAGGCAAAGGATTTTGGATTCAGGCGGTCAGGTGCATTTTTCAACCAAAATGACCGACATAAAAATCTCTGACGGAAAAGTTACAAGCGTTTTAACTCAGGACGGTAAAGAGTTTCAAGCCGAAGCGGTAATTCTTGCGACAGGACACAGTGCTGAGGACGTCTACAAATTGCTGAAAGATAAAAAAATAAAACTTGAACCCAAAGGTTTTGCAATGGGTGTTAGAGTGGAACATCCAAGAGAAATGATTGACAGTATTTTTTATCATAATGCAGACACAACTTATTTACCTTCTGCAAGTTACAGCCTTGTTTCGCAGGTTAAGGAAAGGGGAGTGTATTCGTTTTGCATGTGTCCGGGCGGTCAAATAGTGCCGAGCGCAACTCAAAAAGGTTATAACCTCGTTAACGGAATGTCTGCTGCTGCAAGGCGCAATTATTGGTCTAACGCTGGAATCGTGGTAGAAATCCGTCCCGAAGATTTCTTAAATTTTAACCCCGAAAATCCGCTTTGTGGTCTCGAATATCAAAAAGAGGTGGAAAGATTGACTTTTATTAATGGCGGAAGTTCGCAAAAAGCACCCGCTCAACGTCTTACGGATTTTATTAAGGGGAGAATTTCGGGTACGCTTGCGGAGTCGTCATACGTGCCGGGGCTTGTATCCTCGCCGGTACATTTTTGGCTGCCGGATTTTATAAGTTCAAGGTTGAGGGAAGGTTTTAAGGAGTTTGACAAAAGAATGAAAGGTTTTGTCTCTGAGGAGGCAATGATTTTAGCGTCAGAAACGAGGACTTCTTCTCCGGTTAGAATTGTAAGAGACGAAAATTCAATGAGTTGTCTTAACGTCAAAAACCTTTTCCCGTGCGGAGAAGGCGCGGGCTACGCAGGAGGAATCGTCTCCTCGGCTATGGACGGCGAAAAAGCAGCCGAAGCGGTGAAAAAATTTTTTGAATTGTAGAAAATAGTTTTTAAATTCGGCAAAAATTTAGTCAAGGAAAAATTATGGCATCAAATAAAAAAGTATGGAAACCCGGAACAATGCTCAATCCCGTTCCGGTGGTAATGCTCAGTTGCGGAAAAATTGACGGACAGAAAAATATCATAACCGTTGCGTGGGCAGGTACAATCTGCTCTGACCCGCCGATGGTTTCTGTTTCTATCAGAAAATCAAGGTTTTCGCACGAAATTATAAAAGAGAGCGGTAAGTTTGTTATCAACCTTGTCAGCGAAAACCTCGTAAAAGCAACTGATTGGTGCGGTGTAAAATCGGGAAAAGATGTTAACAAATTTTCTGAAATGAATTTAACTGCCGAAAAAGCCGAAACTTCTGATTTGCCGATTATAAAAGAAAGCCCTATTAACATAGAATGTACTGTTACTCAGGTGCTTGAACTCGGTAGCCACGATATGTTTTTGGCAAAAGTAGACTCAGTGAGCGTTGCGGAGGATTTAATTGCCGAAAAAACCGGCGCGATGGATCTCAAAAAAGCAAAACTTGTTGCTTATTCGCACGGAGAATATTTTTCTCTCGGCAAAAAACTTGGGTATTACGGATATACGGTCAGAAAAAAGAAATGAAATTATGAGTTTTTTATCAAAAATATTTAACGGAAAAACGCCGCAAAACGGTACTTCCGGAATCAAGTTCGGAAGGTTTTCAGAGCCTGCCGAAACCGAAGAACTCTACGATATGCGTACACAAGCGGACGACCTTTTTGATAAAGGTAAGTTTTTGGACGCATACGTTGTGTATTTCAACTATTTGCAAGAACTCGGCGGACCGGCAGTGCTGCTCGAAATAGACGATGAAACCGGCAATCTTACTTTCAAACTGCTTCAAGGCTCGAAAATCGTCAGCGGAATTATCAGCGAAAAAGAGGTTTGGGCGGAATCGGTTGTTGCAAAATTTTCCGAACCCGACATCACGCTTTTGAGGTTTCTGTTAGGGAAAAACAACGATTTGGTCTATTCAAAATTTGCGTTAGACGGTAACTCGATTGTCTTGAATCAACGTTGTCCGATAAAAGACCTTTCGCCGGCGGCCTTTGCGGATATGCTTTCGGAAATCGCAATTATTTCCGACGGTTTGGACGAAATGATAGAAGCGGATTTTCCGTTTATCATTCCCGTAGACTACGAAAACATTATCCCGCTTTCGCAGAAAGAGGTGTTGACAAAAACCGAATATTTGAGACAGTGGCTTTCTGATATGTTTGCCTTGACGGAAAATATAGAAAACGAACCGACAAAAACCAGCCTGATTTTAGGTTGTATTTTGAAAATTTTGTATTTAATTTCGCCGGAAGGTCTGCTTTTAAACCGTTTCAGACATATTCTCGGACATTATTACGAGGTTTCAGACCAAGAGGACAACCGTGCGGAAAGCAATTACAAAATGATTGAAGAGTTGAAAAAAATCGCCGGACTTTCTGACGAAGAAATCGAAAAATCACTCTTTAAAACTTATACGGTTTTCCCAGAGGCTGAATATCAACGTTTTGCAGAGACGGCAGAATCATTGACGCAACTTTTGCAGTTGCCGGTGGACTGCGTAAAAAAGAGAATGAAGCATCTTGTTGTCCCGATGTGTGAATACATTGTCGGAATACACCTTTATAAACACGGAATGCCGGAGGCTGCAAACGAATTGCTGTTGCTCTTTTGGAGGGTTTTGAATCCCGATTTCTTTTTTGGTTTGGGCTTTGAAAACGTGCTTTACAACGAAACCGTTTCACAGTTTTTAAAGGGCAGGATAATTCAGGAAATCGAAAGGATAAACGCTAAATATTCAAACATTTATCAAGGTTTTTCCTTTGATTTTACAGAATTAGATTTTTCTTCGCGGGAGGATTTTGCGTATACGTTTTTATTTGAGTTCAAAAACTTACAAATTACGGATTGATTATGGCATACAATACTCTTTTGACGGCGGGCGATGCTATCGTAAAAATATTAACGCCTTGGGGCAACGGAACGGGCTTTCTCTTAGGCGATTACGAATTGATTGTTACAAATAGGCATGTCATTCAGGGCTGTCGTCAGGTTATAATAATGTCGGAGAATTTTAAAAAGCGGACGGTTAATGTTTTGTATGCTGACCCGCTTTACGACCTCGCCTTTTTGGAAATTCCAGAAGACGTGGCTATCGGCAGTCTGCAACTTGCTTTTGAGAATTATCAAATATCGCAGGGCGACCCGATTCTGGCTGTCGGACACCCGCTGAATCTCAATTACACAAACACAAAAGGCATCGTTTCAAAGGCTTCGCGTCTTATGGACGGAATCAATTACATTCAGACCGACGCGGCGATTAATCCCGGAAACTCAGGCGGTCCGCTTTTGACAAGCGAGGGTTTGGTAATCGGTGTCAACACTTTTATAATGGCGGCGGGACAAAACCTCGGTTTCGCGTTGCATTTTTCGTATTTGAGACAGACCTTGGAGGATTATAAAAAGGTAAAAAACGAATACGCTGTTCGTTGCTCTTCTTGTACGAATCTTGTGACGGAAAGTGCGCTCAAAGGCGTATATTGTCCGTACTGCGGCGTTAAAATGGACGAAGACGATTTCAAAGGCAAACTTTATCTTCCCGGTCATACGAGTCAGAAAATTGAGGAGATAATCAAGAAAATGGGTTACAACCTCAACATGGTGCGCGAGGGAAAATACGACTGGACTATCGAGGACGGAAACCTCAAAATCGCCATCACTCACCGTCCCGACATCAATTACGTTTCGGCGGAATGTATACTTTGTAAAATTCCGACGGAAAAAATTCTCCGCGTTTACGAGTTTTTGTTGCGGCAAAACTACAAACTCCCGCGTATGATGTTCAGTGTTGAGAAAAGTTATGTCATAATGACCACTTCGTATATCAAAGATTCTGATTTTCATGTAGATACCGGTTACGAACTGTTTTCAAAATACATCAACAACTGCCACCGCTACTGCGACATACTTATTGAGCGTTATTATTGTCAGCCGGCAGAAATTCAGGAGTAGAAAATGAGAAAATTTGTGGCGGTTTTTTGCGGCTGCGCTTTGGCGTTTTTTTCTGAGTGCGGTCAGCCTTCTCAAAATGCGGAAAGAGAGGTTTGTGATTCTTCGGTTTCTGTCAGCGGCAAAGTAAAGAAAGTCGATTATTTGGATTCGCGAAAAAGGGTTGTAAAATCCGACGGTTATTTTCTTGACACGACGACGGGCAACTGGCTGCTTTCGTCGGTTAACGAAATTTTTTACGCCCAAAACGGAAAAGTCGCAAAGGAAATAATTTCAGTGCCTGACCAGTATTTGAAAATCCGGCCTTTGGAGTTGGATTCTTTTGTCTATAATGACAGGGGCTTGAAAACCGAGTCGGTGCATTTGGTTTCTGGCGTTTCAGGCAGGTGGAAGGGCGTGTCAAGACACGTTTTTAAATATTTGAAAGACGATTCGTTGGTCTTTTCGGAGTCGGTGTTTTTTTGGGACGCTGAGCAAAAAAAATGGATTGTCTCCAAAGAGGATTATTACAGTTACGATTCTTTGAGACGGGTTGCTTCGCTTTTGACGTATTCGCTTGACAAATACGACACTTCAAAAGTGGAAAAAAACTTTCAGGAGTTTTTTTATCCGGACGAAAAATTATTACCTTTGCCGGAAAATTAAAAGAGAAAAAAATGAATTTTGACGCGGTAATTTTTGATATGGACGGCGTTTTGATAGACTCCGAACCGTTTTGGCACAGCATTGAAAAAGAGATTTTTTTGCGTGAGGGTGTTACGATAACAGAAGAAATGTGCGTTGCGGCTCAGGGCAAAAAGTCAGAACACGTGATTGACACTTGGAAAGAGATGTTTCCGTCCCTGAAACTTTCGTCGCATGAATACGCTTTGGAAATCGAAAAAGAGGTGAAAAACAAAATTGCTCAGGAAGGCAAACCTATTGACGGAGTGATTTTTGCGCTTGATTTTTTTAAGAAATCGGGGTTGAAAACAGCGGTGGCTTCGTCAAGTAAATATCACTTGATAGATACTGTTTTGGATAAACTCGGCATTAGAAAGTATTTTGAAGTAATTCATTCTTCTCAGGACGAAAAATTCGGCAAGCCAATGCCTGACGTTTTTCTTTCTGCGGCAAAAAAACTTAGTGTTAAGCCGGAAAAATGCCTTGTTATAGAGGATTCTGCTAACGGTGTTTTGGCTGGTAAACGCGCCTTGATGACGGTTGTTGCCGTGCCAAGTGCGAAGGATTTTCTTTCAAAAGATTTTGATATTGCGGATTATAAAATCCGTTCGTTGAACGAAATTAATAAAATTTTTTAACAATATGATTTTACTCGGAATTATCGGAACGCAGGAGATAATTTTTATCCTGATAATAATTTTGGTGCTTTTCGGCGCGAAAAAAATTCCCGAACTCATGCGCGGTCTCGGCAAGGGCGTAAAAGAGTTTAAAGACGGTATGAACGGTCTTGACGGAAATGCCAAAGACACCGAAAAACAGCCGTCAGAGGACAAAAAAACAACTTCCGAAAACTAATGGAAAAACAGCAGGACGGAACGTTTTGGGAGCATTTGGACGTATTGAGGTGGGCTTTGATACGTTCTATTGTGGTTTTGAGCGTTTTGGCGGTAGTGATATTCAGTTTCAAGGAGTTTCTTTTTGACGGGATAATTTTTGCTCCGTCAAGGGAGGATTTTATCCTTTTTAGACTCTTTCAGGATATGGAAATAGAGCCCGTCAACATCATCAACACAAAACTTTCAGCCCAACTTTTTATCCATTTGAGCACTTCGTTTTATTTTGCGCTGATAGTCGGATTTCCGTATATTTTGGGCGAAGTGTGGTTTTTCTTGAAACCGGCTCTTTATGAAAATGAAAAAAAGATGACGGTTAAGGCGTTGGTTTTTATGACGTTGCTCTTTTATTCCGGCGTTTTGGTTTCGTACTTTTTGATTTTTCCCTTGTCGGTAAACTTTCTTGCGAGTTATCAGGTGGCAGAGCAGGTTGATAATCTTGTTGACCTTGACAGTTATATTGATACGTTAATCAGTTTGACATTATCGCTTGGTGCTGTTTTTGAGTTGCCTGTTTTGGCGTATTTTCTTTCCAAAATCGGAATTTTGTCGTACTCCTTTATGAAAAACCACCGCAAACACGCCTTTGTTTTTGTGCTGTTTTTGGCGGCGATTATTACTCCCGGAACGGATATTTTTACGATGCTTTTAACCGCCTTGCCGTTGCAATTTGTTTACGAACTGAGTGTCTGGATTGTTAAAAGAAACGAAAAAGAATAAGAATATCAGAAAAATTTCTATAAAAAGCGCATCGTCGGGACCCTCACCCGATTCTCCAATGTTATTATTTTCTCAACTTTTAGCGGAGAAAACAATAACATGATATTTTGAATTAATGTTAAACTACAATGCAAATAATTTATATACAAAGATACGGATATTTTATTTAAATGTTACAATTTTTATGTTAATTTATATTAAATTATCGTAGTAGTTTATAATATCATTGCAAAAGTGTTTGTTGTATGTTAGTTTTTTCTCTTCATATAATTTTGCTTTTAATTCAACTGCTCTAATTTTCTTATCCGTTATTGATAAAAATTTTTTGATATTAATATGATAAAAGTAAAGTTCCTGATAACAGCCCACATGATTTTCCATAACGTATTTATCAATTTCGCGGGCAAGATTTTTGATAAGTTTTTGCCATTTTAAATAGCGTTCTTCGCTAAGTGATTCTATTTTAGGAATTTCTGTTTCATACCATTTTTGAGAATCTTCTATATCTCGTCCGAATGCATGTCCAACTTTATTTCTTATTTTTCTAATTGAATCCAATTCACTGACACTATTTTCCATTAATTGTAACAAAGAATTATCATCAATGAGCAATAATTTTTTTATAGCGATTATACGTTTTGACCATTCTCCCTTGGTACAATTTTCAATGGATGTTTTCAAGAAATCTTCTGGAATAGTTTCTCCTGTTTTCCGTAAAGACATACCGTCAATTTTTTTTGTAAAGCCTAATAAAACACTTGGATTAGACTCTATAACTAAATTCAGGATAGAGGCTATGTATGTTTCAAAATATGAGGTCAAAGCCATTAACTTGTTTAGTCTATTCCAATTTAAATACATTTTTCCAAAAGTTGTACGCCATAATTTGATTGTGATGGAATTATCACCACCAGTATCTAAATACTTATATGCTTTATCATCGTCTTTGGCATTATCCCGCACGCTCAAATTTTTGAATACATAGTTTTTGCACGCTTGGAATGACATATCCAACCGTTTTAATTCCGTTTCATACTTATTGAAAGCCGTATAAGCCCATGTTTTACAGCCGCTGTGTGGTAAAGTCCATCTGTCGAATTCGTTGTATTCCATAGTTATAAACTATTTTATGTGCAAAAATAACTATTTTTTCATAACATCACAAAATTTTACAGCCTAAAATCCACTTCTGTTTTCTCCCATACGCCTTTTATATCTGCGACTACGCATAATTTTTTGCGGAGTGGTGCTATATTAATTTTCAAAAAATTTTCGTGCGGAACGGCTAAAATGATGGCATCGTATTTTTTCTCGTTTGGTATTTCATCTAAAATTTTTATCGCGGTATTTTTTTCGGCGATTGGGTCAACAATATCTATAAAAGTACCGTATTCGCTGAAAGTGTGGTAAATGTCAATGACTTTCGTGTTTCTGATGTCGGGACAGTTTTCTTTGAAAGAAAAACCTAAAATTAAAATGTTGGCACCTTTTATAAGTATGCCTTTTTTGTTCATTAAGTTGATGACTTTTTCTGCTACGTAACTGCCCATACCGTCGTTTAATTGTCGTGCGGCGGTCATCACTCTTGGCAAAACTCCGTAAACTTTTGCCTGCTCAATCAGATAATACGGGTCAACAGAAATGCAGTGTCCGCCGACAAGTCCGGGCGAAAATTTCAAGAAATTCCACTTCGTAGACGCTGCTTTTATAACTTCCTGTGTGTCAATGCCTGCCGCGTTAAAAATCTTGGAAATCTCGTTCATAAAGGCTATGTTGACATCTCTCTGACAGTTTTCGACGATTTTTGCTGCCTCGGCAACACGTATTGACGGTGCTTTGTAGGTGCCGTTTTTTAAGACAGAATTGTACAGAGTATCAACTTTTTGAGCCGCAAAAGGGGAGGAGCCGGAAGTGATTTTCACGATGGTTTCGGTCGTGTTGATTTTGTCGCCGGGATTGATTCTTTCGGGAGAATAGCCGACAAAAAAGTCGAGGTTTAGTTTAAAGCCGCTTTCTTTTTCAAGGACGGGAACGCACTCGTCTTCCGTAACGCCCGGGTAGACAGTACTTTCGTAAATCACGAAGTCATTTTTTTTTAGACTCTTTCCGACGGTTTTTGAGGCTTCCAAAAGCGGGGTTAAATCGGGAAAATGTCTTTGGTCAACGGGTGTGGGAACGGCTATGATATAAAAATTACACCTTTTTATATCTTCGGAATCTGACGTACAGAAAAAAGGCGGATTGCCCGCCTTTAATCTTTTTATTTTTTCTGAGTCTGTGTCAAAACCGGTTACCTCGTATTTTTTGGCAAACAACTTGGCAAGCGGAAAACCTACATAACCGAGTCCGACAACGCAAATTTTTTCCCTCATGGATTACAACTTAAATTCTTCCGTGCTTTCGCGGAAACGTTTTGCCTGATCGTCAAGTTCCTGCGCCGAAACCGCAAGTTCTTCGCTCGCAGCCGCGTTTGCCTGAATTGAATTGTTGAGTTGTTTTACGTTTTCATCGATAAGCGAAATTGACATTGCCTGATTGTTGCCCGCCTCGGCGATTTGGTTAATCATTTCGGCACTCTGGTCAACGTTCGGCAGGATTTCGGCAAGTTTTGAATACGCTTTTTCCGTAGACTGAACCGTGTTTTGTGCGCTTTCGATAATGTCTGCGGCTGAATTTTTACATTTTTCAGCAAGTTTTCTGATTTCGGCTGCTACAACCGCGAAACCTTTGCCGTGTTCGCCCGCTCTCGCCGCCTCAACTGCCGCGTTAAGAGCCAAAATGTTGGTCTGGAAAGCGATGTCGTTGATAATGTCGATTTTTTCAGAAATGTTTCTTACCGCCGTCAGGTTGTCGTTTTGTGTAACCTGAATGTTCTTGACATCAACCTTGATTTTGTCTGCGATGTTGGCGGCAACCTGACGTTTTTGAGCGTTGCTGTTGATTTCGTCCAAAATGTAATTGATTGACTGTACGATTTGGTCGGCGGTTGCTGCCTGCTCGTTGGAGTTTTGAGAAAGCGAATGTGTGGTGCGGCTGATTTCCGTGCTCGAATTTTGAATGGTTTCAGAACCTTCAAACACCTTGTCAAGCATGCCTTTGAGATTGCCCGCCATTTTGTAGCAGGCAGACAGAATACCTGTTGCGCGGTGCGAGTCTTTTTCTGAAATTCTCAAATCGCCGTCAGCCATCTTGTTGACAACCTTCTCTACGTCTGATGGTTCGCCGCCGATAGAGCGCAAAATCTTGTTGACAAAGATGTTAAGAATGATAATCATTATCAAAATCACTCCGACAAGCGTTATAAAAAGTATGACGGAGGCTCTTTGTAATTTTACGTATTTGTCGCTCACGGGATATACAAACGAAATGTATGCCTTTGCGTAATCGTTGTAAAGGTATTGAACTTCGTAATCCTCGCCTTTATAATCGAAGATGATTGTTTTGATGTCTGTGCTCTGCGATTTTGACATTTCAGCATAAACGTTGTCGGGAATGGTGTTTCCTTTCTTGGTTTCAGTGCCGGCAACCTCGCGGTTTTCTCTTGCGCTCAGCCACAAAGAATATCCGTTGTCAAGAATGTTTGAGGTGGTGTATTCCTTGTTTTGAGTCATCAGAGCGTTCATTTCCGTACCCGTAAAATACATACCGCGGATTTCTCCGTTGATTTTTATGGGAATATAAAAGGCGAGAAATTTTTTACCGATGATGTCGGCAACGCCTTCAAATTTCTGTCCTGCCTCTATTGTCTGAACAACGGGACTGTCAAAACCGAGCATTGTGCCAAGCGCGTCTTCACCGTTGTCGTTTTTTATCGTTGTGGCTATTCTGACATAACCCGTACCCGTTTTTTGAAAAATCGTAAAATGGCTGCCGGTTTTTTGTGCAATCAGTCTTGCCAAATCCGAGTTCTGAACCGTGTGTCCGCCGAGTTTCCAAAGTTTTGTAACAGAGCCGTTTTGGGTAACGGTTTCGTCATACTCCTGAAAACCGCCCATGACGTTCTCTATTACTTCCGCGTTGGAGAGCAGAATGTTGTTTTTGTCGGAGTTCGACCTCTCCAAAGTGTTGAGCATAGCGGCGGTCGATTGAAGTTCCATACCCACAGACTGTTCTATCGCGCTTGAAAGTACG
>JAEEXW010000360.1 GCA_016287995.1 Bacteroidales bacterium | reverse complement strand
AGGGAGATAAAAGCCAAAAGCAGCAAATGGATAAAATCAGTTGCTAAATGTTACTCTTGGTTTATGTGGCAGGAGGGTTACGGTGCCTTTTCGGTAAGTCCTTCATTACTGACAAAAACCGAAAAATACATTGAAAACCAACCCAAACATCATCAAACTCAAACGTATATTGAAGAATGTAAACAATTTTTAATGGCATATAAAATTGATTATGATGAAAAATATGCTTTTGATGTTTTTGAATGATGGTGTTTGCCGCATATAATTTGCAGGTGGGTGGTATTTATCGCATATAGTTTGCAGGGGTTTATTTGTCGCAGGGCGACAAAACACCGCCTGCCTAATATACACCGCCCCTGCGGGGCTATGTAATGACACTATGGCATACAAAATGAATATCACTTTGCAGCCCCGCAGGGGCGATGTAAATTAGGCAGGCGGTGTTGCAACGCTTGCGTTGCATAAACCCCTGCAAAAAAAAATGAAAAAACAACATAAAAATATTAACAAAAATGGCAAGATTTAAACGTTTAGACGTATTAAACACGATGATTTCTACGGGCATAGTACCGCTTTATTACAATGCTGATGTAGAAAAAGTAAAAACCGTTGTTAAAGCCTGTTATGAGGGAGGCGCAAGGGTTTTTGAATTTACAAACCGCGGCGACTATGCACACGAAGTTTTTGAGGAAATCAACAAATGGTGTGCAACTGAATGTCCTGAAATGATTATGGGCGTTGGTTCGGTAGTTGACCCCGCAACGGCTTCGCTTTACATTCAACTCGGTGCTAACTTTATCGTATCGCCGTCTCTTAACCCCGACATGGCAAAAGTCTGCAACCGCAGAAAAATCGCATGGCTTCCCGGTTGCGGCACACTGTCAGAAATCAATCTGGCTGAGGAACTCGGCTGCGAGGTTGTAAAGATTTTCCCCGGAAAAGAAGTCGGCGGTCCGTCTTTTGTAAAAGCAATCAAAGCACCGTGTCCTTGGACTAACATCATGCCTTCGGGCGGCGTTACAACCGATAAGGAATGTCTTGAAGAATGGTTCAAAGCAGGTGTTGCCTGCGTAGGATTAGGCAGTCAACTCACAAAAGACTTTTCAACAATTACAGAAAAAATCAAATCAGCAATTCAAACAGTAAAAGAAATTAGAAATGGCAAATAATATTTTTGACATATCGGGACAAAATGCCGTTGTAACAGGCGGTGCAGGCGTTCTCGGCGGAAGCATTGCAAAACACCTTGTTGAACAAGGCGTTAACGTTGTAGTTTTGGGTCGTCATGAACAAAACACAATGGAAAAGGTTGAAGAACTCAAAAAAATCGGCACTGCCGAGGTTATCGGTGTTGTGTCAGATGTTCTTGACATCGAAAAACTCAAAGCCACACGTCAAGAAATTCAAGACAAATGGGGCGGCATTGACATCTTAGTCAACTGTGCAGGCGGCAACGTTCCGGGCGCAACAATCCCTGACGACAAAGACGTTTTCCAAATGAAAATCGAAGACTTTGAAAAAGTAAATTCGATTAACATGAACGGAACTGTTTATCCGTCAATCGTTTTCGGTGAAGCAATGGCTCAAAAGAAGAAAGGTTCTATTATCAACATTTCGTCAATGGCTTCTTATTCAGCGATAACACGCGTTCTCGGTTATACGGTTGCAAAACACGGAATCGACGGTTTCACGCAGTGGATGGCACAAGAAATGGCGATTAAGTTTTCAGAAAAAATCCGTGTTAACGCTATTGCTCCGGGTTTCTTTATCGGAAATCAAAACCGTGCTCTTTTAATCAATCCTGACGGCAGCCTTACCGAACGCAGCAAAAAAGTCATCGCAAGAACTCCTATGCGCAGATTCGGCGACATCACCGAACTTAACGGCGCAGTTCAGTTTCTGTGCTCTGAGGCGGCTTCGTTTATAACCGGAATCGTAATGCCTGTTGACGGCGGATTTTCATCGTTCTCAGGTGTATAACACATTGAAATAAAAAAATATTAAAAATGAAAAAGACAGTAACTTTTGGAGAGGTAATGTTAAGACTTGCCGCTCCGGGATATGAAAGATTTTTACAGTCAAACACATTCAACGCAACCTTTGGCGGTGGAGAAGCAAACGTTGCAGTCAGCCTTGCTAATTATGGTATTCCTGTTAGTTTTGTAACCCGTGTTCCTCAAAACGACATTGCGAATGCTTGTTTGAGAGAACTCAGAGGTTTTGGTGTTGATGTTAACGATGTAGTTTTCGGCGGCGACCGCTTAGGTATCTATTACCTTGAAACAGGTGCTGTAAGTCGCGCTTCTAAGGTAATTTACGACCGCGCACATTCGTCAGTATCAGAAATCAAAACCGGAATGATTGACTGGAAAAAAGTTTTTGAAGGTGCAGGTTGGTTTCATTGGACGGGCATTACGCCGGCTATTTCGGAAGGTGCGGCAGAGGTTTGTCTCGAAGCCTTGAAAGTTGCAAAAGAAATGGGTATTACCGTTTCTTGCGACCTCAACTATCGCAAAAACCTTTGGAAATACGGCAAACGCGCTGATGAAGTAATGCCGGAATTAGTTAAATATTGCGACGTAATTTTAGGCAACGAAGAAGATGCAGAAAAAGCCTTGTTAATAAAACCCGAAGGCGTAAACGTTGAAGGCGGCAAAGTTGTTGCAGAGGCTTATCTTTCGGTTTCCCAGCAGATTATGAAACGTTTTCCGAATGCTAAAAAAGTTATCACTACTTTGCGCAGTTCAATTAACGCAAACCACAACAACTGGGCAGGCGTTCTTTATGACGGCAAAACGCTTTTCAAATCGCCTGAATATCAAATCACGCACATTGTTGACAGAGTAGGCGGCGGCGACTCGTTTATGGGCGGCTTGATTTACGGACTTCAAACTTTTGTTGGCGACGACCAAAAAGCCTTGAACTTTGCTGTTGCGGCTTCATGTCTTAAACACACAATCTACGGCGACTACAACCGCGTGTCAGTTTCAGAGGTTGAAAAACTTATGTCCGGCGACGCAAGCGGTAGAGTATCAAGATAAACATATTTTTGCTTTTCAGGGACGCAGGATTTTTGTCCTAACGTCCCTATTTTTTTAACCGAACACTAAATCCATTATGTCGAATAAGAATTACAATTTTGTTTTTGCATTTATTCTGTTTGTTGCCGCATTTATGTTTTCGTGCGGCGGCATACAACAACAAAACAATAACAAGGCTGAGGAAACAAGCCTTGCTGAAAAATTTAAACACAATTTCAAACTCGGAACGATTTTAGCCGAGAAACAAATCAGCGGCCGCGATGAATTATCGGTCAACATTGTAAAAAAACATTTCAACGCACTTACCGCCGAAGACTGCATGAAGGGCGAGACAATGCAGCCCGTACAGGGGAAATTTAATTTTTCTTTGAGCGACAAAGTTGGTGCCTTTGCCAGAGAAAACAATATGTACATGGTCGGACGGTTTTTGGTCT
>JAEEXW010000359.1 GCA_016287995.1 Bacteroidales bacterium | reverse complement strand
TCTTTGGTAAGGCTTACGACTTCGAGATATTACACGCCTTCGGGCAGAAGTTTTCAAAAAAGTTATGAGGATTATTCCTCTGACTATACCAAACGTCTTAAAAACGGCGAGTTTGATAGTGCTTCTGCTTACACGGGCGATACTTTGAGAGCTTTTTTTACGAAAAACGGGCGTAAGGTTTATCAGGGCGGAGGCGTAATGCCGGATTTGTTTGTGCCCGCAAAAGCGGTTTATAAGTCTTCGTTGCTGAAAAAATGCGACAAGGCGGCTTTGTATTTGAAGTTTGCCGCAAGAAAATATAATGTTTGGTTTCAGGAGGATTCTTCGGTGGTTTTGCAGGGAAAATTCATTGACACACTTTTTTGCAACGAGAAACTTTTGACGGAGGATTTTTGGAAATTTGCGGCTGCTTGCGGCATAGAAACTGATGCTAAAAAAGATAAAAAAGAACTCGCTGAAATTAACGGTACGGTTCTTAACTTAATCCGTGCAAATGCTTGTTATGTAACCGGCGATTGGAACGGATATTATCAGTATCTGTATTTGGGAAATCCTGATTTGGATTCGGCGACCGCCCTGCTAAGGGATTCTCTTAGGTTTGAAAAAATGTTAACGTCCGAAAAATAAACAAATGCTCAAATACGTTTTGAAATATAAGGACTTGTCTCTGACGGTTAAGAAATATTCGGTTTCAAGGTGTTTGAGGGTGATTGTCCATAGAGACGGGTCTGTAACGCTGACTTGTCATACGCGGACTTCTAAAAAAGAAATTGAAAAATTTATTGAAATTAATTACCTTTGGATTCTTGAAACCGTGAAAAAAAGTGTATATTTGCAACCTGTTCGGGAGTCTTTTGAAGGACTTGATGTAACGGAACTTAAAAAAAAGGCTGCTCTTTATATTCCAAAACGTTTGAAAGAGTTGGCAAGGCTTCATAATTTGGAGTTTAAGGAAGTTACTATCGGCTCGGCAACCACTAAATGGGGCAGTTGTTCGCGGGATAAGAGAATAAGAATTTCTTGTTACGTGATGCTGCTTGAAGAAAAACTTATTGATTATGTGCTTCTTCATGAATTGTGTCATTTGATACATTTCAATCATTCGGCGGCTTTTCACGAAACGCTTAATCAGATGTTGCCCGAACATAATGAAAAACAGTTGGTAAAAGAAATTAGAAAATTATCAATACCAAAACAAAAATAAAAAATGAAAAAAGCAGTCAGCATAAAAGTCAGCGGAAGGGTACAAAAAGTTGCCTACCGTCATTATGCGCGTCTTGCGGCGCAAGATTACAAAATTGCCGGTAAAATTGAAAATTGTCCCGACGGCTCGGTTTATATTGAGGCGCAGGGCGAAGAAAACAACCTCCAAGATTTTATCGATTATTGTAAACAAGGTCCGTCTTGGGCAAGGGTTGACAATATCGAAATCCTTCCTATCGAAGTAAGGGAGGATTTGACGGAGTTTAATTAACAAAAGGTCATGTTTGAGGAAGAGGACGCAAAAATATTAATTAAGGCTTTAAAAGATTGCGGTGGCTATGATTTTAGCGACTACTCTCTTAAATCTTTTCTTAGGAGAGTAGAAAAAGTATTGTATGATAATAAAATGGACATCTATACTTTGACAAACGCAATTAAAATTGACAGTAACTTCCTCGAACAAGTTGTAAAGGACATCACTGTAAATACAACAGAGATTTTCAGAGACCCTTCCGTTTGGCAAATTATCAAGTATAGGGTTTTGCCGAAACTTCACGCTCAAAAGGAGATTAATATTTGGCACGCCGGCTGTTCGATAGGTTTAGAAGTCTATTCGATGGAAATTTTGCTTTACGAGGCGGGACTTTTGGACAAGACAAAAATTTACGCAACGGATATTAATTCTGATGTTTTGAAAACGGCTGAGGAAGGCATTTTTTCTTACCGTTCGGCTTCGGAATATCTTGATAATTACAAGAAAGCCCTTTGCGTAAACCCTTACAACATGGACGAAAAAATTATCGTTCCGATAGAGAAGTATTTGGATTTTAACATACCGAAGGATACTCTGAAAGTAAAGCCGTTTTTGCTCTCTAAGGCGGTTTTCAAAAAACATAATCTTGTTTCTGGAACTAATCCTTTTAAGGTCAAATATGATATGATTTTGTGCAGAAACGTTTTGATATATTTTAATCAGGTTCTTCAAAACAAATTGTTTATGGACTTTTGGAAGTATTTGACAGACGATGGAGTTTTGGTACTCGGTATACATGAAAGTATTTTGGGACCTATGTCTACGAAATACGATAAGAAAGGTTTGATTTATCAGAAAAAACTTTTTTGATGGAAGATTTGTTTAATATTTCGGAAAGCGGTTTCCGCAAGATAACAAGCACGGTAAGAACGGCCGGCAGTTATGACCTAATTCATTTTGAGCCGATATTGTTGTGCCATAGGATTGAAAGGTTTATGCAGTTGCACGGATACTCTACTCCTGAAATGCTTGTGGAAAAAATGGTCAGGGACAAGAATTTCGCCGATTTTTTTATCGAAGGAATGAGAGTCCCTACTACTGAAATGTTCCGCGACCCGCAAATGTGGGTAGAATTGGAGCAGAATGTTTTTCCGAAGTTTAAATACGAAAGTGTAGTAAAAATCTGGGTTCCCGATATTTGCGGTGATGATGAATTAAATTCTCTCTTGATAATTTTGGAGAAAAACAATCTGCTCCAAAAGTCGATGGTGTATGCCACTTGCGGTTTTGAACGTGGAATTGAAGATGCAAAGTTTTCGCAGTCGGAGTTGAAAAAAATGGAAGTCGGAAAAGAAAATTACCGTAACGTTTTCGGCAACAACGGAAGTTTGGAGGATTACTTTTCTAAAAGCGACAAGATGTTTGTTTTTTCGCACCAACTTTCCGAAAAGGCTATTTTTTTAAAACACGACCTTATGACAGAAGCACCGCCCGATATGGGATTTAATTTGATACTTTTCCGCAATAGGGCTTTGTTTTATAGTATGCAAGCCAGAAAAAACTGTATTGAAAAACTTTATCATAGTCTTATCGGCGGCGGATACTTTATAATAGGAATAGGAGAGACTTTACGGGGTTTGGAGCAGAGTACGAGTTTTGTCCCTAACTCCAAAACAGAAAATATTTTTAAAAAAATTTAGTATGCTGTATGTTGTAATAGGCGGTTCGGCGGGGAGTTTTCCTATTGTAACCGGACTTTTGGCAGCCCTTGACAAAAATTTTCCTTTCCCGATGTTTTTGTGTCTTCACCGGCTCAAAAACGTCAGAACGGGTTTTGTAGAGGCTTTAAGGCTGAAATCTGCGTTGCCTATTTCCGAGCCTTACGACCGCGAGCCGGTTTTGCGGGGGCATGTGTATCTTGCTCCGGCTAATTACCACATGTACGTTACAAGAAACGAAACAATATCACTTTCTACCGAGGAAGTGGTCAATCATTCAAGACCTTCGATTGACATAACATTTTCTTCGGCGGC
>JAEEXW010000358.1 GCA_016287995.1 Bacteroidales bacterium | reverse complement strand
GGTCTTAACCTCAAAAAGTTTAAAAAATTCTACCGGCATAAAAGGAATTTTCTCCAAAGAAGAAACCTCCCCCGTGCCGCGTTTTCCCAAAAATTCAAGATATTTTTTATAAACCGGATTATTAACCCTTTGAAATTCAAACACTTCCAACGCCGTTTTCTCAAACTCCGCATTAGAAGAAACTCTAAACACCTTTTCCTCCAAACCAATCATATTTTATAAAAATTTGCCGCAAAATTACTAAAAATAAATGACAATTTTTCCGTTTTGACAAATTGTCAGTGAAAATTTGTCAATTTTCTGCCATTTTGTCAGTAAAAATCACATTTTTCGGCATTGGCACTCAAATTGAATATTCCCTAAGTGAAAACATTAAACAAACAAATAAAAAGAAAATAATAAAAAAATGATTAATAAAAACTTTTTAAACAAGGAGGTTATTATGTTACAGAGATTTTTCAACAATGATGACATTGACTGGTTCGGAAACAATTTGTTTCAGATTGACAACAACAGAATGAACGGTGTTCCGCCGGTAAACATCAGTGAAAAAAACGACGGTTTCATTATTGAGATGGCCGCTCCGGGCTACAAAAAAGAAGATTTTTCCGTTAACGTAGATAAAAATCTTCTTACGATTTCGGTTCACAAAAAAACCGAAAAAACAGAAAACTCTGAAAACAACAACGACAACAAAGACAACAAAGACAAAAACGAGCCGAAAGTTTATCGCCGCGAGTATAGTTTCAGCAGTTTTTCAAGGTCGTTCACACTGCCCGAAGGCGTTGACGCTCAAAAAATCGGCGGCTCTTACAATGACGGAATCTTAAAACTCGAAATTCCGAAATGCGAGGTTCAGAACACCAAAAAAGCAATTGAAATAAAATAGGTTGATGTTAATAAAAAAGCGGGACTGTAAAAAACTTACAGACCCGTTTTTTTTATTACAATAATGAATCAATTTTGCTTTTCAAAACTGATTCAGACATCGTTCCTACGTGCTTGTCTTTCAATTCTTTGTCCTTGAAAAACAAAAACATAGGAATGCTTCTTACCGAATATTGCGATGCGATTTCAGGATTTTCGTCAACGTTGACTTTTGCGACCAACGCTTTACCTTCATACTCAGCACCTACTTTGTCAACAATCGGAATCATTGAACGGCAAGGTCCGCACCATTCAGCCCAAAGATCTACAACTACAACGCTGCTCGAAGACAACGCTTTCTGAAAATTTTCAGTATTTAAATGTACTACCGGCATTTTTTCTACTTTATTATATAGTTAACAAATTTATTTTGCAAATTCCACCAACTTCTGACCATATTCGCTCAAAAGTATTGAAAGCGAGTTCAAAGAACCTTCTAACTCGTTCAAGTCAAGATTTTCGATTTGAAGCGTATCGCGGAACAATACTCTGTTGTTTTCGTCCAAAGCAAAGGCTCCGTGAACGATTTCACGGTTTTTCTTCAACAACTCTTTCAAAACGTTGGCAGTCTCGTGTTTCAAAACAAAAAGCGGCTGTTCCATAATCAAAATCGGGTCAGCACAAGCAATCACCATATTCTTAATGCCTTCGTCTTCCTTGCTGATTATAAAAGTGCCGTTGCTCTCGCTCTCGGCATCGATGGAATATTCCAAATCCAACAAATAATTTTTTACTTTCTGATAATTTTTTTCCATGGTTTTTCTGTATTAAAATGTTTTCGCAAATATAACAAAAAGTTTTTTCTAAAAAAACAAATTAACGTTTTTTTTATTCTTCAATTATATTTGTTCTCATAACCTTTGAATAATCAAGTGGAGACTTGTCCTTCAAATATTCAATCAGACAGTCGCAACTGGTTTTGTCGAGAATTTTGCCTTCCCTGTTTTTTAAGAAAGTTATCGAGACAACATAATTGTTGCAGGCAAAAGAATACAGTTTTTTGTTTTTGAGCGGTTTGCCGTTTTCAAGATAAACGTCCAACGATTTTACTTTTTTCGGGTCGTTTTTGTCTACTTTCATCGTGTAACTAACACCTGAGGTGTAACACTCAATCATTTCATCGTTTTCACGACAGTCGGCAATAAGACGTTTGATGTCAGCACCGCTGAGTTTAAAAACCACCATTTTGTTACCGAAGGGGTCGAGCATAAGAGCATCTTTGCGCGTAAAATCGCCGGCCTCTTTGGTGGAATAACGCACGCCGCCGCCGTTTTGAAGCGTGATTTGGCATTTTGTGCCGTAACGCTGACCGTCAGAGACAAACGCTCCCATACAAATATAATTCGGAATCGGTTTTGAGAGCGAGCCCATAACTTCCTGCAAAAACGGATTGTCGGAATATTTTTCAACCATTTCGGCGATTGCCTTGTTGCACTGCGTGGTCTCCAAAACACTGATCAATTTTGAAGATTTTTTAACGACTTTGCCGTTTTCTACCTCAAAATCAACCAAGGTACAATACTGCATTTTGTTTTTGCTCTGAGTAATCAAAACGCCGTTTACGATAGTGTTGGCAGGGACGAGAGTGTGAGTGTGTCCGCCCATAATCGCGTCGAACTGCGGCATGTTCTGAGCCGAAATTTTGTCCTCGTCAATGCCGTTGTGAGAAAGAAGGATTTCAATGTCGCACTGTTTTCTTACGATGTCAACGTATTTTTCAGCGGCTTTTTGGGGATTTGTCCACACGAGGCCTTTTACATTGTCGGCAAGACAGTCGGGAATGCCTCTCTGGTTGATTTGCAAAATGCCGATTACGCCGATTTTAACGCCGTCCACCTCAAAAATTTTGTAAGGGTCGAGTTTGAAACCCATTGAATCGGGAACGGTAACGTTTGCGCAGAGATAGGGAAAATTTGAACGTTCGGCTTGTTTTTTGAACCCTGAGATTTTGGCATCAAACTCGTGGTTTCCGAGAGCGGAGGCATTAACACCGAAAGCATTCATAACTTCGGTCATCGGTCTTGACGGCTCTGAATACATATCGTTGACCGGGTTTCCTGTCCTATTGTCTCCCGCGCTGAGAACTAAAAGATTGGGATTTAAAGCCCGCAAACTATCAATAACACCACCAAGAGAGGCTGCACGGTCAAGATACGCGTGCATATCGTTCAAAGCCAACACTTGAACGGTCTTTTTTTGCGCCGACAACGACAGCGAAAACGCCAAAAACGCTGTCAGCAAAAATGTAATTTTTTTCATATTCTTTACTACTTTTAAAATTTGCGGGCAAATATAACTTTTTTTAGCGAAAAAAACGAAAAACTCCGCTAAAAATTAATTTTCATACCGATAACAAACCGTCTTCCGCTCTGCTCAATGAACGAAAAATCTGTGTAATTTTTATCAAGAACGTTTGTCATTTCTGCGTAAATGTCAAAGCGTTTTTGAGAGAATTTAAGACCGCAATCAAGCAGCGCATAAGGGTCATTGCCTTTGCCGGTGCGGTATTGATAACGATATGAAACATTGCAACTCAACGGCTTTATAATTTGGAACAATCCCGACAAAGCTATTTTATGT
>JAEEXW010000357.1 GCA_016287995.1 Bacteroidales bacterium | reverse complement strand
ATGCCGTTACAAAAAATTTCGTGCAAGACCATCTCCATATCGGAATAAAATCCTTGCAGGAAATTATCAACAACGGTATGAGTGTTAAGCATTTAAGATTTGACGAAGAATAATGGCAAAAACAGCGGCAACTTTTGAAGGGATAATGTCGGATTTAAAAGCAAAAAAGTATCTTCCCGTTTACTTTTTGCAAGGCGACGAACCCTATTTTATAGACAAAATTTCGTCTTACATCGAAGAAAACGTACTAAACGAAACTGAAAAAATATTCAATCAGTCAGTAGTTTACGGCAAAGATGTTGACGTAAGAAGCGTTGACGCTTTGGCAAAAAGTTTTCCCGCAATGGCGCAAAACAGGGTTGTCATCGTAAAAGAGGCTCAGGATTTGAAAAAAATCGAAGACCTTGTTTTTTACGCCGAAAAACCGCTGAAATCAACACTGCTCGTAATTTGTTACAAATACAAAAAACTTGACTCCCGCAAAAAAATCTGCGCGGCAATCGAAAAAAACGGCGTGCTGTTTACCTCGGCAAAACTTTATGAAAACAAAATCCCCGCGTGGATAGACTCATACGTTAAAAACTCCGGGTTTAACTGCGATGAAAAAGTCAAAAACCTTTTAACAGAATACCTCGGAACAGATTTGTCAAAAATCGCAAACGAACTTGACAAACTGTTCATTACAAAAAAACAAGGCGCACAGATAACTTTGGACGATGTTCAAAACAACATAGGAATCAGCAAGGATTACAACAATTTTGAACTTCAAAACGTTATCGGCAGAGGCGATGTGGCAAAGGCGGCAAGAATCGTTGACCATTTTGCAAAAAATCAAAAAGACAACCCTATTGTATTGACGATAACCTCGCTTTACGGTTTTTTTTCAAAAATGTTGGTCTATTGGCAGTACAAAAGTCAGGGCGCACAAAAACAAGCAGCGATGATGGGTTGCAGTCCGTTTTTTTTGAAGGATTACGACACCGCATCAAGAAGACTCAACCTCCAAAAAGTTATCAAATGTATCTCATTATTAAGGGAATACGATTTGAAAAGCAAGGGAGTTAACAACGTCTCAACAGATGCAGGCGGACTACTCGAAGAACTGATTTTTAAAATTATGCATTAATTTTTTGCAAAAAAATTTGGATTTGGCGTATTTGTTGCTTAATTTTAAGCAGAATTTGTTTCGTGCAAATTTAGTTAAGTAACTGATAATTAAAAATTTAACAAAAATATAGAGATGAAATCACGCTTTCATTTTACCGTAAAACTAAAACTAATCATAGGATTCTCGATTTTGGGAATACTGCTTTTCGTTATGTTCAAGACTTTGAGCGATACCCAGCAGGGCAACGCGGACAAACTCTCTGAAAATATCGATTTGAATTATCCGTCAATGCTTTACACGGAAAAATTGAAGGATTTGATTCAAGAATCGCAGTTTTTGGTAACAAAATGGACACTCAAAGGCGATGTTCACGATACGAAACTTTTGAACGAAATAGAGTCGTGCCACGGCGAACTCTATGATTCTTTACGTTCAAAAATCGTAGGTTTCGTTGACAAAGACCGTTGGAGCGACAAAAACAAAGATTTGTATTTCAAACTCACGGCAACTGTTGACACGCTGTTTTCGCTTCAAGGCGACGTGCTTGACAACCTTAGCAACGAGGAAAAATTTGCCGATGCCACAAATTATTCTTTTACAAAATTCAACTTGCTTGAAGGCGAACTCTCTAATTGTTACAAAAGGTCTTTCAGAATGGCTACGCAACTTGCAAATTCGTTTTTCAACGCTTCAAGAAACTCCCTTGAAGATACTGACATACATTTGGAAGAAGCACATGATACGTTGCAATACAGCGTGTTGATATTTTTCGGACTGATGATTATAATTGCCTTTATCTTGGGACATTCGCTCGTAACACCTGTCAACTACGTAAAAGACAAAATCGTTGAAATGGCAAAAGGTTCTTTGCCAGAGGTTACACCGCTAAGCAACAACGACGAAATCGGTGAAATGTCAGAGGCACTTAAAACTTTGGTTTCTAATTTGAAAGAAACTTCTCAGTTTGCAATCAACATCGGTGAGGGCGACTTTTCAACGGCTTTCAAACCGCAGAGCAAACAGGACGTGCTTGCAAACTCCTTGCTTGTCATGCGCGACAACCTCATCAAAGCCGACAAAGACGCAGAGCAGCGAAAGATAGAAAACTCGCAACGCAACTGGGCTTCACAAGGTTTGGCTGAGTTCAACGAAGTGTTAAGAAACGCCGGCGACGATATGCAGGTGCTTTCTAACCGCGTCATCGAAAAACTCGTCAGATTTCTTGACGCAAACATGGGCGGTATTTACATCGTTGACGATTCTGACGAAAACGACATTCACCTCGAACTTACCGCTTTCTACGCCTACGACCGTCTGAAATACGTAAAACAAAGAATAGAAATCGGAGAAAACCTTGTAGGTCAATGTTTTAGGGAAAACGAGACGGTTTACTTGACTGACTTGCCAAAAGGTTACGTACACATAAGCAGCGGTCTCGGCGAGGCAGACCCGACGTGTCTTGTTATCGTGCCGCTGAAAGTCAACGCCGAAACTTACGGTATCGTAGAACTTGCCTCGTTCCAAGTAATTGAAAAATACCAAGTTGAATTTATCGAGAAAATCGGTGAAACGATTGCGGCATCAATCGCAAACGTTAAAATCAATATGAACACGCAAAAACTTCTTGAAGAGTCTCACCAAAAATCTGAACGTTTGGCTCAACAAGAGGCAGAAGTGCATAAAAACATCGAAACCCTTAAATCTCAAATCGAAAGCCTTCAAGACCAGAATAAGCGCGAAACGATTAAATATCAGAAACTTCATGACGATTTTGAAAATCAGGCAGAAACCAATTCGTCGGTTATTCAAAAACTCAACGAAAAGAACGAACAACTCAAAAACGATTATATGAAGCACCAGTTTATTTTGAACAATTCGGCGGGATATTACGAACTTGACCCGCAAGGCTTCTACGTTTTGATGAACAACAGACTTTTGAACTCTATCGACATGCCGATTAACGAAATAGAAAACCATGACATACGCTCATTTATGTCAAGTCAGGACGTGGAAAATTTCAATACAATACTCGGCAAACTTTCAGAAGGACTTATACACACTGGCACTACGAAATATGTTTTTGACGGCAAAACGGTCTATTTACACGAAACTTTCACTCCGTTTAGAGATGAATACAACGTCTTGATAAAAATTTGCGTAATCGCCCAAAATATCACGCAAAACGTTAACCACACTGCCGAATTAGAACGTCAGGTCAACGACCTGAAAGCCGATAACGAAATTTTAAATGCAAGAATTTTAGGGTTACAATAAAAATTTCTTTCATTTGTTATACCTCCGAAAAAAAGGAGGCTGTCATCATAATGAGAACAGCCTCCTTTTCTGTAACGGTTGCGGTCATAAACCTTTTTAGATTTTTCAATTCTGAGCGGCCGCGTTGAAATCA
>JAEEXW010000356.1 GCA_016287995.1 Bacteroidales bacterium | reverse complement strand
CTGCCTGACAGGTACATGACTGTGCTGCTGGACGGTTTTGCGCTTGCAAGTTTTTTGTCACATTGGTTCAAAGAACACTTTAGCCGAATGCAGAGCCGAGCTTGCTCGTGCTATGCTGAGGCGATGGCGTTTTTCGGGCGAAGCCCAAAGAACGCTGTTCTTGTCGCTATTCAGAAGGAGAGCGGCTGGGCTGCCCTCCTTCGTGTCGCTGTCACTTTTCAATCGTAAAGACAAATGTTAAATCCGCCCGTGCGAGTAAGGTTAGTTTTGGGTGACATTTACTTTTTCACCGTTAACAGTAATATATTCCAAACCTGTAGGATAATACATCCCTGTTCTGCGGCCACCCGCTGATGTGGTATAAGTGTTGTTCGTTGCGTCAAACGTAATTGTCATATTGCCATAAGAATTGCTAAGATATGCAATTATATTATTGCCGCTTTTACTTAAACTTGCTGTCTGATCCGGTATCCAAGTGTTATCACAACTAACACCAGCATAGTTGTTACCATTATAAGTACCTGTAACAGTAGTGTTTCCACTGACAAGTGTAAATCTCACATTTACAACCGCACCGTTTTCAAAGGCATCTGCCAACGTAACAGGATTTTTAACCGTCACCGTGCACTCGTCCTTCACACCGCTGCCGTCGTTTGCCGTGGCTGTGATGATAGCAGTGCCGCTTGCAACCGCCGTTACTTCGCCGTTTTCATCAACAGTGGCAACTTCCGTATCAGACGAAGTCCATGTAACCGAATTGTTGGTAGCATTGGCGGGTGATATTGTTGCCGTCAATGTTTCTGAGGCGTCAACGATTGTCGTGGAGGTCTTGTTGAGGGAGATACCCGTTACCACATTCAACGTCTTGAAATAAACATTACCGCCTGCTGCCAAAGTCTGACTATTAAGACCAAGTTTTGCACTTGAAACTGTCTGATTCTCTTTGAAAGCGAAAACAACAGAATTATTACTTACGGTGTAATCATTTCCATTAATGTCAACTTCTGAAAACTTATTTGTTTCTACAACAAAATACGAAACTTCATCATCAAGATCCAATGAAAATTCATCATCATTGACATTATATGTGAAAGTTCCATACAAAGAAGCATAATTACTTACAGCAGCCGCAAAATTATCACATTTTGTAAGCCCCGAAGGAGTGTATTTCGGAAGAATTTTTGCAGAAATAGTCTTGCCGTCTGCCGAAAGGGGAATTTCACCGCTAAATGTTGCCGATGTTTTACCAGCACCGTCTGTAAGGTCAAGACTTGCAATTTCATCGCCATTTAAATACAACTTCAAAACTTCGCCTTCTGAAAATACTTCTTCGTATTTGCCTCCGTCCTTGTCACCCAAAGCAACTTTTGAAACTGACGATTTTTGTTTTGCTGATACAGTTATAGCCTTTGTAGCGTTAACCTCTGTCTGATTGTTAACTTCTTTGGTATCAACACTCCCGTTGTCTTCTTTGCTGCAAGATGAAAAAAACATAACCGCAGCACACATCGAAATTAAAAGAAATTTTCTTTTCATTCTTAATCAATTTTTTAAAAGGTTAATTACTACAAATTAAAAATGTTCAAACCGTTTGTACCAACTCCGCCCTCTGTCGGTTTTGATTCTCCGCTTGCCGCCAAAAGTTTCGGCGTGTCTTCGAGGTCGATTACCTCAAAATCAGGCTTAACGTAAGGCTTTTTGTTTGCCGCTGCCTTTACTTCGGCGGCATTTTTCAAATCTTTCATATTATTATATAGATTAAAACATTAAACATTCTTACAAAACAAAATCCCCTTGCGGACAGAAGTCTTCACTTTTGTCCGCAAGGGGATGTATATTATTCAACGGCTCAAACGCCGGTTTTTCAAGACGTTTAAGGGCAAATTTTTTATGCGATGCGATGCGATGCGATGCGATGCGATGCGATGCGCAATATTTGTGCCAAGTTATTGATTTTCATATTAATTCTGCTGTTGTTTTATGCCCAAAATTCTTTATTTTTTAGAAATTTAACAAATTTTCAAGGTTAAGTTATTGTAATTTTTTTTAGGGCGATAAATTTTACTTCTTTTCCAATTCCCTGTATTTTTCTCTTGACGAGATCGCAAAAACACTGCCCGGATAATCCGTCAGAATTTTCATATAATATTCCTTCGCTTTTTCCTTGTCTGAAAGTCTGAAAGCAGAAATTTCCGCAAAATTATACGCAGCCTTGTCAGCCAAAACATCATAAGAATAGTCATCGGCAACTTTTTTATAATAGTCAGCCGCCTTTTGCCAATTAAGTTTGCGCTCATAAATCTTTGCTTTCAAGAAATAACATTCGTCCACAAGGGGCGAAGTCGAATATTTTTCAATAATGGAATCAAGCGAGGCTTCTGATTTTCCAAATTGATTTTGAGAAAAATACATATCGCCGCGTGCATAAATTTCCAAAACCGAATCCGCGTCCTGATTGTCGGTGATAAGCAGCGAAAGTTCCATTGCATCGTTTGCCACAAGTTTTGAAGTTGCCGCTTTCAAAACGTCCAACTGAGAGGCAGCCCATTTGAAATTGCCCGTATAATACGCAATCCGCGCTTTATTAAATTTAGCCTCGTCGCCGTATTCGTTTTGCTTGTTGTCGTTTTCAACTTTTGCAAAAGTCATAACCGCGCCCCAAATGTCGCCCGAAAAAAGTTCTATATTACCCAAAGTAAGATTCAACTGTGCTCTTTGAGAATAATTCAGAGACGGGACATTAAGAGTTTTTTCAACCCAGTTTTTAGCCTTGTCAGGAGAATTAAGATAATAGGTTTCGAGTACGGAAAAGTTTTTTATATCGTTGACACTCTGATTGTTGAGACCAAATTCCTCAAAAGTTTTTATGTATCTTTTTTCCAAAGCGTAAATCTCTGACGAATCCGTTATCATACCGCCCGCAATTCTCTCGTACATAGAGGTCAGCACCCCGTAAACAGCGCGTTTGTAATAACGGTTTTCAATGCCTTTTTCTTCCATGACGTAGGAATAACAGTCGGAAGCCGTTTCAAAATCCTTCGCGTTAAGAGCCTCATCGCCAAGAATAATCATTCGCTGACCTTCCTCGTTGAGTCTCTTGTCCAAAGCCTTAGCCTGAATAAACGCACTCTTAAAATTTTTCTTCTGCAAAAACAACCAAATCAAAAGTTCCGATTTCTCAGTTGAAGGGCTTTTCTGAATCCTCTGCAAAATACCCAGACGCAGAAGGTCGTAAAATTCGTTGTTAATATCGTTGTTAACATAATACTGAAACATTCCTTGAACAGCAGAAACATTCTGCGGATTTTCGTCCAAAAGGTCAAGCCCCGTTTCAACCATCTTTTTCTGGTTTCTTGACGAGGCATAAACAGAAAACAATTCCGAAGTAAATTTTTCTCCGGTCAGGTCTCTGCCTTTAAGATAAGTTTTTTCTGCCCAGTCAGGCTCGCTGAGCGATGAAAACATATTGGTACACTGAACAATCTGATTTTTGTCGGCGGTGATTTGCGAAAGAGCCTCTTCGTATTG
>JAEEXW010000355.1 GCA_016287995.1 Bacteroidales bacterium | reverse complement strand
GATAGACGAAACCGCAAAAGCAATCGACCGTCCTGTCGGAGAATATTCAGTAGAAAATACGGTTAATCTTTTAAAACAATTCAACGGCAAATTTGTTTTGCAGACAATGTTTTTAAAAGGTGTCGTAGACGGCAAAACAATCAACAACACCACTGACAATGAGGTAAATGCGTGGTTGAAAATCGTTGAGGAACTACGTCCGGAAACAGTTATGATTTACACCATAGACCGCGACACGCCAGAAAAAAATCTCGAAAAGGCAACCCACGAAGACCTCGAAAAAATCCGTCAGAGGGTTGAAAAACTCGGCATCAAAATCACCGTGTCGGAATAATGAAAATTATCTCCGAAATAAAAGATAAAAACGTGATTGTCAGCCCGTTAGACTGGGGATTAGGACATTCGTCAAGAATAATCCCCGTTATTAGGGAACTAAAAAAACAAAACAACCGCGTTACAATAGTCTGCGGAAAGGGCAGTTTCAGTTTTTTGAAAACGGAACTGCCTGATTTTGAAATTATTGCATTAACAGAAAAACGCATAAAATACCCAAAAAAGAAAATTAATTTTTTTACGGTTCTTTCTTGGGCGTTTGAGATGGCTGTCAACACAATAAACGAACACAGAAAAGTAAAAAAAATAATCAAAGAAAAAAATATTCAAGTTGTAATTTCCGACAACCGCTACGGCCTGAATTTCAAAGACTTGGACTGCTATATCGTAACCCATCAAATCGCCCCGAAAGTACCGCACGGATGGGAATTTTCTCAAAAAATTTCCGATTATGTATTTAAAAAGGTATTAAAAAAGTTCAAAAAAGTTTTGATACCAGATTTTGAAGACGGTTTTTCGCTAACAGGCTCACTTGCAGGAGATTTGAATGGCGAAAATTATGAAAAAATCGGAATTTTGTCGCGGTTTTCTGGATTAACACAGACCAAAAAAAGTATAAAAAAATACGATTTTTTGGTTTTGATTTCGGGGCAGGAAATTCAGCGTACCGTTTTTGAAAACATTTTGATAAAACACGCAAAAAACTCAGATAAAAAAATACTCTTTGTACGGGGTGTGTTTTCAGAAAAAAAATTAGAGAATTTCAACAACGTGGAATTTTATAACTCTCTCATAGGAAACGATTTACAAGAGGCGTTTTTAACTTCTGAAACTGTTGTTTGCAGAGCGGGTTACAGCACGATATGCGATTTGTGTGCCCTCCAAAAAAAAGCCGTCATCATACCAACACCGGGACAGAGTGAACAAGAATTTTTGGCAGAAAGGCTCAACGGAAAATTCGGTTTCAAAACTGTTAAACAAACGGATTTGGAAAAATTGAAAAATGTTTTTACATTTGCGGAGTTAAATTGTTAAAAAAAAGAAATATTATGTGGATAGTATGTGCCGATTTGGAGGGCGTTTTTGTCCCCGAAATTTGGGTTAACGTCGCTTTAAAAACAGGAATTGAAGAGTTGAAACTCACGACCCGCGACATAAAAGATTATGACCAATTAATGAAGTACAGACTTGAAATTTTGGACAAACACAATCTAAAACTTCAAGACATTCAAGAAGTTATCAACACTCTACAACCTCTGCCCGGAGCGTTGGATTTTATTCGCGAAGTCCGCAAGGCAACCCGTTTTGCAATCGTCAGCGACACTTTTGTAGAATTTGCACAACCATTGATGGACAAACTCGAAAACCCGTTTCTCTTGTGCCATAACCTCGAAACCGATTCCACGGGACGAATCACAAATTACCGTCTCCGTCAAGCCGACCCGAAAAGAAAAACTGTCGAGGCTTTTAAATCGCTAAACTACAACGTATTAGCCTTTGGAGATAGTTACAACGATGTTACAATGATTAGCAGTGCCGACAAAGGAATACTTTTCTGTCCGCCGGACAACGTAAAAGCGGATTTTCCGCAATACCCCGTTGTTACGGATTTGGAAAGTCTGAAAAAAGAAATTTTAAACACGGTAAAACAATAATCATTTAAGCCATTTCGGGGAACGGAGAAAAAACAAAAACACCGTTCCCCTTATTATAAGCTCAAAACACATCGCCACCCAAACTCCGACAAGACCGTAAGACTGAGCAACAAACATTACAAGCGGAATCCTGATAAACCACATCGAAACCATGTTTACAATGTTGGGCAACAGCGAGTTACCTGCCCCGACAAACACACTATAACAAACTATCGCTGCCCCAAAAAACGGCTCAGCAAAAGCCTCTATCCTCAAAATCACGGTTCCCAACTCCACAATTTCCTGATTTTCCGTCATCAGCGAAAACATCATAGGCGCACATACAAACATTATCACTGCCATCACCGTCAAAACTATCATCGAAGAAATAACGGTAATCTTAGCAAAACTTCTCGCCAAAAGTTTTCTGCCGGCCCCTACGCACTGCCCCACAAGCGTAGAAGCGGCATCGGCAATACCGTAACCGGGCATATAACAGAGACCTTCAATCGTTATCGCAAAAGTGTCGGCTGCAATGCTGACGTTGCCAAACGGCGCAATCACTGCCGTTACAATAATCGCAGCAAGACACATAACAAAACGCTCAAAACCGATTGGAACAGAGATTTTTAAGGCTTTTTGCAAATTTTCTCTCGTGGGACGAAAAGAGCCTTCTTCGCCCTTAATCTTCAACTCCTTAGAACGGCAAACAAGATACCAAGTCATTATGCCAGAAGTAGTTACAAATGCCAAAACACTTCCGAGAGCCGCCCCAGAAACGCCCAAATCAGCACCCGGAATTACCAAATCAAAGCCCAAAACATTAAACTGCCTTTTAGGATAAATTAAAAGAAAGTTGAAAACAACGTCCAAAATACACATTATGACGTTAAGAATTGACGGGACTTTTATATTTCCCGAACTCCGTAACATACTCGCCGAGAGGTAGTCAAGTTGAAAAAACGGAATCCCCGCTGCAAAAATAAAGAAATATTTTGAAGATAACGGTGCAATTTCATCACTGCCATTAAGCCAAATAGGAAGATAATCGCTTATCATCATGCCGAAAACCGACAGCAAAATTCCCCACGAAAGACAAACCGTAAAAGACTGACGCAAAATATTTTTAGCATCGTCATTTCTGTTAGCACCTATTCTATGCGCCACCAAAACAGAAAACCCCGAAACCATACATTCGCACAACCCACCCAACAGCCACGTACTCGTACTCATCAATCCAACCGAAGCCGATGCCGCCGCGCCGAGATGTCCGACCATAGAAGCGTCTATATACTGAACCAATATGAACGAAATCTGTGTCATAATAGCAGGTACGGAAAGTTTAGCAGTAAGGCTAACCTGCTCTCTGACAGTGAGTTGTTGTCCGTTTCTAATAAATGAAAATAACTGGTCTTTATCGGGTTTCATAGCGGGTGCAAAGATAATAAAAAAAATCACACGGATTTGCAAATCCGTGTGATATTTTTTTTACAGCAGCGACCAAGCCAGAGTTACGCCTGCCACCACAACCGAAACCATCGACATCAGTTTTATAAGAATGTTGAGCGAAGGTCCTGAG
>JAEEXW010000354.1 GCA_016287995.1 Bacteroidales bacterium | reverse complement strand
AGTAGGAATTTCCCGTAAATCTATGATTTTTAAGTTGTTGAACATAACGCCAATGGAATCCTTGAATGGTACGTCGGTTTTGAATACAATTTCTTTGAACAAAGGGGCGGACATTCTTAGGGTTCACGATGTCAAAGAGGCGGTGGAAACCGTAAAAATATGCCAAAAAGCGGGTTTTATAAGATAGTTTTTTTGTGGTTTTCCGTCATTTTTTTGACGGGAAACCTTTGTTATGCCCAAACACAATTCTTGGAATTTAAATTTGGTTCTGCACTTTCTTCGCCTGTTAATGCTTCCGCAGAGGGCAAGCATATAACTGATTTTCAACGCGGTCTTACTATTTCTGCCGGTTTTGGGCATGAATTGCCTAACGAACTTCTTAGATTCTACGGCGAAGTCTCTTACTGCGGAAAAGGCGAAAAATATCCTCTTAAAACTTCCGGCGGAGAGTATAGCAGTTTTATGAATTATTTTGAGGTTAACATTAATGCAAGAATGTATTTCGCGGAACTTCTGTATTGCGGGGCAGGTGTGTATTCGGGGTATTGCTTTAATTGCGAAGTTCTTTCCGGCGAAACAGTATCTGGTTATAAAAAATTTGATTTCGGACCGAGGGCGGCTGTCGGCACGGAAATTGGTTTTATGCACATAAGAGGCAATATAGAACTCGCTTACGAATACGGTCTTCTTAATTTTGCTGATATTAGCGGCATAAAAATCCAGAATCAGGCGTTGCTCTTAACTGTCGGCATTCAGGTAAAAATCTTGAAAAAATACTACCGTCATTATTAAACACTAAAAGGCTGCCATATTTCACTACGACAGCCATAACTAAAACAAACTATGCGAATATATTTAGAAATTAATCATATTTATCTTTAATCCGGTATCCGTAATATAGTCTTGGATTGCCTCTTCAAGGTCAAGGTCTTCATTGTCATAATACCAATTAACTGTAACCTGACCGCCGTCTATTTCATACTTTTTTAGAAGTTTGAAAATATCCAACAAACTCTTTGTTGAACTTGTGTTGAAATATGTCAGTTTGCAGTTGAAAATCAGCGGTAATCCGGTTTTTGTGTAGTCCCTTATCCACGCTATCAAAGGGGCGTAAAACACATTCGTCTCTTCCAAAAAAGACTCACCCGAAATCTCGCAGATTCCGTTTTGATAATTGAAATCCACTGTCGGTACAAAATAACCGTCATGCGAACCCGGAATGTGTATATTCTCCATAATTATATTATTAATCTTTTTTAATCGTTTTTGACTTCTATTTTAGAGTTATAAAGTATCGGTTTTTCCTCTTTATTTCACTTTGCAAATATACGGTTTTGATTTGTCAAATACAATTTTTTTTTCATAATTTTTTCAAAAAAAATTATATTTCTATGCCCAAAACACATACATCGTCTATTTGTATAAAATTGCCTTTCCAGGCATAATATTTTTTCTCGATATAATCGCCTTGTTGCTTCATTGTCAGGCTGCAAGTTTCAGTAAGAAGTTTTTTAAATCTTGCTACTTTAAACTTTTCTTGCGTTGCCTCACCGAATTGATCGGCATAACCGTCTGAAAACATATAATATTTGTCGGCTTTTTCGATTTGAAAAAACTGGTCTTCAAATTCAATCTCTCTGTTATGAACTCCGACGGGGCATTTTACCGCGTTGAAAACGTTTATTTCGCCGCGTCTTATTTGCCAAAGCGGGTTGTATGCGCCCGAAAAATTGCCTTCGCCGCTTTCTAAGTCCCAAACGCAGAGCGACATATCCATACCGTCTTTCGGCTCTTCGTTGTCGCCGGTCTGACCTAAATATGCTTTTACCAAAACCCTCATTTTTTCAAGGATTTTTGAGGCTTTAAACTCCCTTTCTTGTACGACAATTTGGTTCAAAAGCGCAATTCCGAGCATACTCATAAATGCTCCCGGGACAGAATGTCCTGTGCAGTCGCCGACGGTGAATACGAACTTGTTGTCAACGCGATGCGACCAATAGAAGTCGCCCGAAACGATGTCTTTCGGCGCGTAAAAAATAAAGTAATCTTTTACCAAATTCGTGTAATTACCAAAGTCTCTTAACATTGCCTTTTGAATTTTTCCCGCGTAGGTCAAACTGTCGGTAATGTCTTTGTTTTTAGATTTTATAATGTCGTAACTTTTGGTAAGTTCGAGGTTTTTGCTTGTGATTTCCTCGTTTTTGGCTTGTAATACTTTGTTGTATTTTTTTCTTCTTCTTGTGCTTCTGACTATGAAAAATGTCGCTATCAGCACCGACAAAATTATCGAGGCCAAGGTTATAATGTAAATGTTGTTGTGAAGTTTGGCAATTTTCATTTCCTTGTCCATATTTTCCTTTTCAAGAGCCTGACTTTTGAGTTTTGCCTCTTGAAGTTCGTTTGCCATAAGAAGTTCTTTTTTCTTTCTTTCAAGTTCTTCCTTTTCGGTAGAAACCACTTGAATTGTAGAATCTTTTTGAACGATTATTTGTTCTTGTTCTTCTATTTTTTGAACTTGTTGTTCGTTGATTTCTTTGAGTTCTTTCAGCAGTTTGGTCTCTTTTGCAAAACGTTTGTTTTCGCCTTGAAGATATTTTTGAAGGTATGTGTATGCCGTTTTAAAGTCTTTTTGTTTTGCTGCCGACTCTGCCAAAGTTTTGGTTACGAGGTCTAAAAGTTCTTTGTTGCCGAGTTTTATTGCGAGTTGTTTTGCCTCGTCCAAGTATTTTACTGCTTTTTTCTGGTTGCCGTTTTCCATGTAGCAAGTGCCTAAGTTATAGCAAGTTATGGCACGCGGCTTGGCTTGAAGATTCTTTTTGCGGATTTTGTATTCTTCTTCCAAGGCGTTAACAGCCTTGCGGAAAGCTTTGTTTTGAAAATGATAAGAGCCAATCAATGCGTACAAGTCGGCAGTTTTGTCCTCCATTTTGTTTTTTTTGGCAATTTTGATGGCGGCGTTAGCGTAACTTTCGCATTGCTTGTCGTTTTTTTCGATACAATATGTGGTTAATTCTATGCCTATCTCAACCTTTTCTTTGTCGGTTGTGGCGTTTTTGAGTTTTTGCTCCAATTCCGTTATGTGCGGGTCTTTTTTCCCGATAGAAAAAGCCTTTTCATGGGGAAAAAATGCTATTAGCGGTATTAATATTAGTATGACAATGTGTTTTATCATATCGTAAAAGTCATTTTTTGAAAAAATTCCGACAAAAATACAACAAATTTTAGTCCGAATTAAAAAAAAACGAATATTTTTTTGTTATACCGCAAAAAAACTTTATTTTTGAGGAGTAAAATAGAATTTAAAATGTTAAAAATTTTTGACAATAAATACAGAGTCAATTACAATGACGCTGATTTTACGGGCAAATTGTCAATTTCGAGATTAGGAAACTATATTTTGGATACGGCTGGACTTCATGCTATGGATTTAGGAATTTCGATGCAGGCACTTAAAGTTAGAGATATGACTTGGGTGATTTCGGGTTTGCACTTCGATTTTTATTCCATGCCGGAGATTAACGGTTTTATTAACATTAAAACCAAGATTTCAGAGTATTC
>JAEEXW010000353.1 GCA_016287995.1 Bacteroidales bacterium | reverse complement strand
CAACAACTTTAAATTTTAAGAATTTGAGAAAGTGGGAGTAACAGGATTCGAACCTATGACCCTCTGCTTGTAAGGCAGATGCTCTGAACCAACTGAGCTATACTCCCAAAAGTTTTACTAATCAAATAAAAACTACGAGAAAAATTATGTGGGAGTAACAGGATTCGAACCTATGACCCTCTGCTTGTAAGGCAGATGCTCTGAACCAACTGAGCTATACTCCCATTATTTTTTAAGAACTTATTGTCTTTAAGAGGTGTTTGTTTCTCTTATTTTGACGATGCAAAGGTAGAGAGAATTTTGATAACTGCCAAATTTTTTGAAGTTTTTTTTATATTTTTTTTGTATTTTTTTTTAATACACTGACTTTTAGTTTTTTGCACTGCGGCGGTTACAGAGGTAAACACCCGTAATTATGAGCGTACAGCCTATTATTGCGTAGATTGTTATGTTTTCGTCCAAAACTATGTGCGCCGTAATGAGTGCAGAGACCGGATTAAAGAACAAATAGTTGGAAGCGGGTACTACTCCGATTCTTTTTATGACCATGTTCCAAACCAAAAAACAGCCGAGCGAGGCTATCACTGCCAAAAATATCAGACAAAACGCGACTTCGGGTTTCAGCAGAGTTTCCACCGGCGTGTTTTTCGGGAAAAACAAGAAATAAACCGCCATCGTTACCACGCCCCAGAAAAAAACTTTTCTTGTAATGGTGTCTGACGAGTAGTTGTTTTCCAATTTTCTCAGCACCAACGAATATACAGTCCAGCAAAGTCCCGCACTGATACTCAAAATTATAACAAGCGGATTGTCGTCAAGGACAAAAACCCCGTTGAAAACCACCAACGCCGTCCCCGTCAGTGCAACCAACGAACCGCCCAAAAACCGTTTTGAAAGTTTTTCGTCTCTGTACACAAAAAAATTAGCAAGTGCGGTAAACACCGGTGTCAGACATACCAAAAGCGCGACCGTTGAGGAGGCTGATGTCAGTTCTACGGCTGTGTTTTCTGACAAAAAGTACAACGAGCCGCCAGAAAGTCCGCAAAGAAGAAACCTTAATTCGTCTTTCCAACTTTTCGAAATCAAATGTTTGTGCGCAAAAGGCAGCATCAAAAAGTATGCAAGCAAAAACCTGAGTGTCATTATTCCGGCAGGAGAAAGTCCGTTGTTGAGCAAAACTTTGCTAACGGCAAACGTTGAGCCCCAGATAAGCGATGTTATCAGTGCCAAGGAATGAAAAAGTATTTTCCGGGACATTTTATTCTAAAAGAGATCTTTTTCTTTTTCTGTAAATGTGGATTGTGATAAGCACGGTGATTATAAGAGACAAAACGCCTGCGGTCAAAAACAAATCGTCAGCCCCGAAAGTAAAGCCGATGGCAGTCGAAGCCGCTTTTACGACATTGACAATTCCTAAAATCAGCGTTACCCAGGTAACGATTATCATCAGGATATTTGATACAGGGCCGTTCAAATGTTCCTTTCCCATCACCTTTTTGTCGTTTACGACCATGAAAAGGAAAATGCTGACAAACGGCAGAATAAAACCGTTGAAGGCTTGTGCGGCAACAATCGCGGGTACGGGTTTTATTTGCAGGAACCCCAAAATGATACCGATTGCCAAAACCAAATATGCGACCCACTGAAAAGCGTTCGGATTTTTAGGCGTGCCGTCTTCGTTGCGTTTTGCGAAAATGCTCCTTGCCGTAAGCGCGGAAGCAAGAGGCGAGGTAATCGCACTCGTAAAACCGGCCGCAAACATACCGAAACCAAAAATGTACAACGCCCACTCTCCGATATTTATAACAAGGGTTTGAGAGAGAAGTTTGTATGAGAAACCGAGGTTTTTGACAGCCTCTGGCGTTAAACCGCGTGTCATTTCAGTACCCACACTCAAAATTGCCATCGAAATAAAACCGCCCAAAATTACCGCAGCCGAAATACCGATGCGCATATCCTTTACGGTTGTGTCTTTCTGGACGACGTTGGAACCGAGAAACAAGTCGTAAGGCACGACCGTTGTGCCGACAAGTCCCAAAACCAAAAGTCCCGCGCCGGAGGTATTCGGAAAAGAAGGAACGATCATTCCTTTTAAGATTTCCTCAATCGGAGGCTTTGCGAAAACGGCTGTCGTTATGAAAGTTGCGCCCATAATAAACACGAAACTTCCCATAAAGTTTGCCATTGACCTAAGAGATTTAAGACTGAGGGCAAGACCCGCAATAAGGGCTATCGCCGCCACAAAAAGCCTCTTGTCAACATTGGTGAAGACAAGCGAAAGTCCTTCTACCGAGCCTAAAATATTGCCTGTCTCGTATGCGGCACAGCCCAAAATTATCGCGCCGACAATCATCACCAAAACAGGAACCTGCGCTTTGCTTCCTGAAAAATGGAATTTTATCGCCTGACCCAAATTCATTTTGGAATAGATTGTGGCTCTTGCGCTCGCCTCTTGAAGTACAAGACACGCCAAAGTTGAAAAAGACAAAGCCCACAAAAGTTGGAACTGAAAATCAGCACCCGCTTTTGTAGCAGTGGTAACAGTTCCCGGTCCGATAAAGGCGGCGGAAATTATTGACCAAAACAGAATATTTAAGATTCTGTTTTTTACATTTGTTAATGCTTTGCCCATTTCAAATTGTTTATAAAATTTCTTTTTTTAAAAATCTATTCTCATATCCTGTTTTACGCAGTTTACCACGTCTTCGGGAGTAAGAATCTTCATTTTCTCGTTACCGAGATAAACTCCGATTTCCTCAACGGGGTCTTTGTGCTTTGAGTAATCACCGCCCAAAATTTTTATAGGTTCGTTTCTGCGGCGGTAATAGAAACAGAGTTCGCTCTTATCAAGGTCAAAATTGTAATCACTGTTTTTCTCGATTGACCAAGTAGGAATCAATGTCAAATCGTAGCCTTTCGGAAACTCTCCCGAACGCGATTCCAAGTGGTTGATTCTTTGAAGACAACTGTAATCTACGTAATAAACTTCACCTTTTGTATACGCCGTATGGTCAGCAACGTCAATGTATACGCTTCCGTTTTCGGCCATCATCAGTTGTCCGCGGGTGTAATATTTTCCGCCGTAAGTGCTACCACCCATATAAAAATCAAAGCGTTGTCCTTTGAGCAGTGTGCCAAAGACAAAGATTTTTATAATGTGGCTTTTCTGATTGTTTATCATGATAAATGTAATTTGTTTTTATAATAATATTAATAAAATCTGTGCCAAAATGCTTAAAACAGCATTATCTTTTCAAAAAAAAAGCCCGACCCAAAAATCGGTGCCGGGCTTTTTTGGTTTCGGAAAACCATTAATCATTGTCTCCAAAAGCCAAATCTTGCGATGCCGCTAAAAATATCTGATACTCTTCTTCTGTCATATCACTTTTATAAAAGTTCATAGGATCAACCGGTTTGTTGTTGATTCTTACCTCATAGTGGCAATGAGGACTTGTTGAAAGTCCCGTACAACCTACATAACCAATAATATCTCCTCTATTTACCTTTTGACCGTTTTTAATTGCAATCTTGCTCATGTGCGCATATACAGTTGTATAACCAAAACCGTGGTCTATTTTAACAAC
>JAEEXW010000352.1 GCA_016287995.1 Bacteroidales bacterium | reverse complement strand
TGCAAATGTATACGTACCTGATTCGTCAGAGGTTTTCCAATATACTGCACCCGTACCAAGGTCAACGTAGTTTTTGTCAATAGTAATGGTTACAGGGTCAGAATCTACTCCGTCAACAGTTGCCTTGATTTTTAAATCAGCACTATTGCCTTTTATCAAAACACTGCAACTTGAATTGTTGTCACCGCTTGGTGTGAGGGTTGCACTACCTTGGGTTACTTTCCAACTAACGGTAGGATTAGTTACACCACTCGGCTCAACAGAAGCGGTAAGCGTGAAGGCGTTGTTGCCCCAAACTTTGGTCGTTGTAGGTGCGCCGTTGATGGTTACGCTTGTAGGTTTCTGAACCACCGTAACGGTACAAGTGGCTGACTGACCGTCTGAGGTTGCTGTAATTGTGGCTGTACCGCCTTTCTTACCCGTTACAACGCCGTCGCTTACGGTTGCAACTGATTCGTCGCTTGATGTCCACTCTACGGTAGAATTAGTTGCATCTGACGGTGTAACCGTAGCGGTCAATGTTTCTGTTGCATTGACATTAAGGGAAACAGTGTTTGTGTTAAGTGTTACACTTGTTACTGCCTTGCCGATTGTGTAGAGTTTGGCAGGGGCAACATCCTTGCCGTCTACGGTTGTTCCAATCGGGAAAACATAATATTTGCCTTGCTCAAAAGAAGTTTGTCCACCGATATTGATTCCGTCTTTTGCGCGTTCAACATATACGTAAAAATTTTGGTCAATCAATTCAAGACTTTCGTCATTGGATTTAAAAGTCGTGTTATACGTGTGCGCACAATTATTCAATAATTCATTGAAATCAGTATGAGATGTTTGGTCGCCTTTATTTTGCGTAAATGTACCTTGCAAATCAATGCCGGTTTCTTTAAATGCTGCTTCCTTGTCAGCCTCTACACTAAGCATGCCGGAAAATTTGAAACCGTCTTCATTTACAAGATTCAAATCACCAGAAACACCTTCACCCGTAACGGTTAATTTTACGGTTTCTACATCGGTGTTTTCAAAATTGATTGTTGCGCCGTTATTTGAAAATGCAACTTTTGAAAGGGATTTTGCATTAGCAATACCCACCGAAAAAGGTATTTGAACAATCCCTTTTTTGTTAACAACTTCCGTAGTTTCAGGAGTATTTTCTGAATTGTTGTTTTCATCTTTGCTGCAAGAGGTTGCAAGCAATACTGCTACCGCGAGGGGTAAAAATTTTAATAAACTCTTTTTCATTTTTAGTTCCTCCTTTTTTTACCAGTTAGTACTTTCAGTTGTAATACCCAAGAAATTAGCATTGTAAGTGCCGTTTACACTTGTTGCACTACCCATCAAAAGCGGTGCTTCCCAATTCAACTCATAAACCTCAAAATCGGGTTTAACGTATTTCTTTTTTGTCGCTACGTCCTTTACGACTTTTTCTAATTTTTCTGTCATATTTTTTAAAATTTTTAAAATATAAAACTCACAAAAACAAAAATCCCTTGCGGGCAGAATTTTTATTTCCGTCCGCAAGGGATTTCTATATTATCAACTATATATAAAGTGTCTACATCAAGGTATAAAGATACCGTTGCGTTGCGTTGCGTTGCGTTGCGTTGCGTTGCGTTGCGTTGCGTTGCGTTGCGTTGCGTTGTAATATTTTTATTAAATTTTGCAACATCTTTATATTAATTTTGTATTAAATTTTAATATTTGATTCGTTTTGTAATGATGCAAAATTAACAAAAGTTTACAATCAGAGGAAAAATAAGAGGTTAAATTAAGGTTAAAATTTCGTCTTTGGTTAAGCCGGTGTTTTGAGCAATAAAGTCAATATCAAGACCGGCTGCTTTAAGGTTGCGGGCAATAGTAAGGGCTTTTTGTTTTTCGCCTTTTTCGATGCCGAATTTTTCGCCTTCGGCACGGCCTTTTTCTATTCCTACTTTTTCACCTTTTTCAAACCCGATTTGTTCGCCTTCTTCACGTCCCTCCTTGCGTTCACGCTCCATTGCTGACTTCTCAGTGCTGATGTCAAGCCAATATTGATTGTAAGTCAGCAATTCGCCGGGCGTAAACGCTGAACGCCTAACTATTTCCAAAGCCTCAAAAGTTTCTTCGTTTGCTAAAAGTTCGGGATCAGCATCGTCAGTGTTTTCGTCAATTTCCGTTAAAAATCTCAACCATAAATCGCGCATTTTTTTCTCAGCGCGGTTTTGTGGCGTGTAATTAGGCAAAATTATAAAAACCATTGACAAATCAGTATGAATATCGCCTGTATGGTTCTTATTTGTCAAATAATATTCTTGGATGTACTCGTTGCCGTATTCAGGAAAAGCCTTTATGTCATTCACCAAGCACAAAGCATACACGTCCTTTAATTCACCGAAACTTTTGCCTTTTTCTAACTGTTTGGCGTACATAGAAGCCGCGTTAAAAAGTGTCCGCGAAAAAAATTCCGTGTTCCAATACGACTGCATTTCTACGATGAAATGTCTGTTGTAATTGTCAGTACAATACACGTCAACGATAGAATATTTTTTACCCGGATTTTCAGGAATATTTTCCGGCGAAAGATATTCCACGGTTTTTATTTCCATACCCTCTGGTAACGGCAACAATGCGTTCAAAAGGCTTAAAACAAGGTTCGGATGTTCGCCGAACACTTTTTTGAAGGTCAAATCCGCCTTCGGGTCAAGGTATTTTGACATAATTTGCACGAATTAAAAGTTTTCTGCAAAAATAAAAGTTTTTTACAAAAAGCACAAAAAAAACTTTCATCTACCATGTATAAATCGTTCCCTTTCTCCAAGAGGCAACCGCCGCGTCCCAATACGGCTTAAATTCCGTGTTGCGCATTAAGACGTATTTCTGTTTGTACATAGCGTTTGAACGTTTCATAAAAACAAATTTTACCTTTTGACCGCTGCGAGAATCTTTATACATCCAAACCTCTGAATTTGAAGTAAATGCAAGAATTTTAGGCGGACCTAAAACCACGTAAATCATACCCCTGTCAGTCAAAACGCCATCTCTATAATCCGAAAAATACATGTTAGCAAAAACTGCCCGCGTGTAAAATATCTTCAACAATTCTTTGGCCCGCCGCGTATCATTTGTACATGAAAGCCAAAAATCGTCAATCGCTAATTTTTTATGTGAAGCGTATCTGATAGAATCAAATTCTGCTTTTGAAGTCAAGTAAGCAAGCGGCTCGGCCAATTTGTCAAGCCTTGTAATATTAGGATAATCCTCTGAAAAACAAGGAATTAAAAGTCCATTTTGACTCAAAGTATCAGCAGTTACGTAAAAATATCCCTCTTTTTGCGCACCCAAAATCAACGACCGACCAAGACTATCTGCCATAGCAAAAGACAATGTATCAGCATAAGCAGGGTCGCTCGCATACGGAGATAAAGGAATCGTACTATCAGGCGGAAAATACATTTTGTATAGTGCATTAAACTTTGAATGTAAATAATCCACTCTTGCGCCCTCGCCCGTTTTCATAAAATTTTCAGAAAAAGGTTGAGAGTTTTCCAACTTTGAAATTGCAAAATTGTCCGCACAAAGACTGTCGGTCTTGTCAACAGGCGTGAAAGC
>JAEEXW010000351.1 GCA_016287995.1 Bacteroidales bacterium | reverse complement strand
CCTCCGAATTTAGGACGCAAATCCATTCCCGCAATCTGAAAAACAGAATACATAACAATCAACGCCAACGCCCCGCAAAAAATATAAACTGCGAGTTTTGCACTCTTGTCGATTTGTTTGTCAAGCAAAGTTGCCGAACTGCCGTACATATATTCCTTAGTTTTAGGGTCGTTAAGACGTGTCTGAAACTGCGGGTCTTTGTCCAAATCCAAGCCGCGTTTGTAACTAAGTGCCGCCGCCGCAATAAGTCCGCAGAGACAAGCGGGAATCGTTACGCCGATAACCTGCAAATTGTTGACATCAAAACCGTTAGCGTTGGAAATCACTACAAACGAAGCCACTGCCGCCGCAATAGGCGAACATGTAATTCCAACTTGACTTGCAATACTTGCCACACCGCACGGACGTTCGGGGCGTATGCCTTTTTTCAAAGCGATGTCGCAGATAATAGGCATAAGAGTGTAGACAACATGTCCCGTGCCGACCAAAACCGTTAAGAAAAACGTACACAACGGCGCAAAAAACGTTATGTGGTTAGGGTGTTTTCTCAGAAGTTTTTCGGCGATTTGAATAAGCCAATCCATTCCGCCTGAGGCCTGCATCATTCCGGCGCACGTTACGGCGGCAATGATGATGTAAATGACATCAGTAGGCGGAGTGCCGGGTTTTAAGCCAAAACACAAAACCAAAAGCGCAAGACCTATGCCTGAAATAGCACCGAGTGCAAGACTGCCGTAACGCGAACCTACGTACAACGCGCCTAAAACTATCAAAAGTTCAAGTAACATTACAAAGTCCATAATACAAATATTTTTTTAGTTAAACATTTTTTTATTCTATTCCGTACCGACACAAAATTGATTTTAGTTTTTCAATGTTGATTGGTTTTGAAAGGGATTCGTTGCAACCCGCTTTCAAAGCGGTTTGCATATCATAATGATAACCCACCTCCATGATTGCCGCAATAGGCGTGTTGTTGCCCGCTTTGCGTATCTTTTGTGCGGCTTCAAGTCCGCTAAAACATGGTAGGTCAACACCCGTAATTATCAAATCGTATTTTTTCGACAAGGCTTTTTCCACAAGCGTTTCGCCGTCAAAAGCATGCTCGGTACTATAACATCCAAGCGCGTTTTCAAGCAGAGAATAACTATTGAGGTCGCTTTCTGCTATTAGAATTTTGTATTTTTTGCTGACAGAAACTATTTCAGCGGGTATTGTAGATTCGTAATTTACGGGCGGCAAGGTAAAAATGTTAACCTCTGTCGGAAGCCATGCCCAAAAAAACGAACCTTTTTTTACCTGCGATTCAAAACCTATCTTACCGCCTGCGCTGTCAACTATCGTTTTGCAAATAGGAAGACCAAGACCTATGCCGCGTTTTTCTTCGTTGATTTTTTCAAACGGTAAGAAAACCCTATCCCTATCAGCAGGCAAAATACCGCAACCCGTATCCTCAACGTAAAGGAAAATACCGCGCTCCTGATATTTGTATCCCATTTTTACGTAACCTCTTATAGTATATTTCAGCGCGTTAGAAACGTAAATATCGATAATTCTTCTGATGTATTTTTTGTCGCTGTTGATTATACAATACGGATACGGATTGTCAATAAGAAGTTTGACGTTTTTGATTTCGACCTCCTGCTTAAAACTTTGATAAATCTCTTTAAAAAGTCTGCTGACATCAAATTTTGAATACGTGAGTTGCGCAAAACCCGAAATCATTTTTGAGGAATCCAATAAATTCTCAACCTGACGGATAAGTTCGTGGCAGCCTGTTGTAATATTTCTATAAGCCTCTTCGGAGTTGAAATCTTTTTTGCCAACGTTTTTTATCAGCAAGGCTGAAAATCCTGTGATGTAATTCATCGGTGTACGGATTTCGTGGCTGACATTTTTAAGGAACGTAGTTTTAAGATTGTCAGACTTTTCTGCAAGCATTTTTGCCGCTTGAAGTCTTTCTATCATAGATTTGTATTCCGAAATATTTTGTGCGCAACAAATTACGTAACGTTGTTTGTTGTTGCCGATGTAAAGCGTTTTGTTATAGCGCATTGAAAATTTTGTGCCGTCATATTCAAATTCCGCTTCAAATTCGGCACTACCCTCCGCAATGGTTTTCATATCCGCCTCGTGCCCCATTAACGTTACCCTCGAATGTCCAAAAACTTCATAATCTGTATGCTTGATTATCATCTCGGAATTCAGATTAAATGCATCGCAGTATTGTTTATTGGCTAAAATGTAGCGGAAATCGTCATCAGCGTCTTTGATTGCAAGCATACACGGCACAGCGTTGATTAGCGATTTCAAGAAATGTTCACCGTCTTTTACAGAAGAAATCAAATCGTCCCATTTTTGATTGGTTGTTACCACACCCGTAAAAACCGTAACTTTGCCGTTTTCGTCCGTTTTGGAAGGCGTTATAAAAAGTTGAACGTTGTGCCAGGCGTTGTTGGACTTAAAACGATAACTGATTGTGGTAAAAATCTGTTTGCCCGCTTTGATTTCCGAAATTATTTTTTCGTGAGTTTTCAGGTCTTCGGGGTGTACGCTTTTGAGGTAACTCTCAAACGAAATGGCGTTTTGTCTGCCCTGCATTATTACCTGACCGGTGTTGACCTCAAAAGCAAATTTTGTTGTGATAACAGAACTACTATCTCTGAAATCATTGATTTTGAGTTTTTTAAGCAGTGTTTGATACGTAATTTTGTAACACAGACCTTCTATTTTGGTAACCCGTCCGTTTTCGTAAACAGCCTCCGTAAGTGTGTTCCAATAAGAATAGCCGCCCTGAATTGAATCGTCAGCCATTCGCATAACGATTTTTTTGTCGTAGGTTTTGCCTTGAATCATCTTCTCAAAACTGTTCATAAGCACTACAACGTCCTGAGGTTCAAACTGAGCAAAAAACTCTGTTGAATCCTCCCTACTTATAACACCGCCTTCGTTGAAAAATTCCGTCTCGCCGTAATCAACATAATATCTCCAAACTTTGATAATTTTTAAGGCGTAAAGTTTTTGAGCGAGACGCGTTATTTTTCTGTCCTTTCTTCTTGCGTTTTCGAGTTCGGTGATGTCGTTGCAGACAAAAACGATAAAAGGCTTGGGAATATCGGGCATAAAAAATTTCTGAACGTACAAATCAAAGTATCTCGGCTCGGTATATCCGGTTGCGAACCATTTTCTTACTTCCGGGTCGGCAAAATTGATTTCTATTTTCGTGGAGAAATTATCTTCGTTTCTTACCCGCTCTTTTAAATTTTCGGTGATGACCGGCGTATTCCAAAGTCCGTTCATAAGGTCGCCCTGCACGTTGAAAATCATTAAAAAATGCTTGTTGACAAAAAATCTTTTGCCGTCATAACTGAAAACCGAGGCGGCAATAGGTATGGAATTTAGCAAATGTGTAAAAGCCGTCCGCCAGAAACTTTTTTTGTCTTCCATTTGTGCGCGAAGTTCTTCTTGAACTGCCTCTTTTTTTTGCTTTTTCAGGTCGTTTAATTGTGCTTCATATCTTTTTTTTACGACAAACTCTATGTAAACGGCTGCGATTACGGCTGTTACAATTACTGTAATAATGATTGTTATTGATATAGTTAATATGTTGT
>JAEEXW010000009.1 GCA_016287995.1 Bacteroidales bacterium | reverse complement strand
ACAAAATCAGGCGAACAGCCATTTACCCCTGCCAAACCTTACGTAATCCTTGCTGACAAAACAATCACTTTCTACTCAGGTGAAACAATCCCAGAAGGCGCGTATGAATTGAAGTCGTCGTATTTTTTTAACACGCCGTGGATATGGGGAGACTACGAAACAGTTGTGTTTGATAAATCTTTTAAGAACTACAAGCCAACAAGTACGGCCACTTGGTTCTTGGGATTATTTAACCTCAAAGAGATCAAAGGTTTAGAAAACCTGAATACCGAAAAGGTAACAGATATGCAATTTATGTTCAATGGATGCTCCCTTATAGAAAGCCTTGATTTAAGTGGTTTTGATGTTAGCAACGTTACTAATATGGACTGTATGTTTACGAACTGCTACAATTTGCATACAATCTTTGTGGGCGACAATTGGAATCTTTCAGACTATCTATCAAGCAACAATATGTTTGCGGATTGTTATTCACTATACGGAGAACAGGGTTCTATGCCTGAATCATACAAAGTATATGACGCATCAATGGCTCAAATCGACGGTGGCGACAATGCCCCGGGTTATTTTACCAAAAAAGGAAACTCCAAAGCAACTGTAACATCTATTGATTTTTCCGTTAACCCTTATTCCGAACATACTTTGGGTGAACCTATCAATAGACAAAGTGGAATTTTGAACGTCAATTTCAACAATCGTGAGGCTCAGCAGTTGCCGTATAATAATTATTTCAATATTACTCCAAGCGGTTACGATAGCACCAAGGTCGGCAAACAGATTGTTACAGTCAAATTCCTAAATGCAACCACCACATACGAAGTCAATGTAACAGCCAAGGACACCTCCTATGCTTATCTTGACGACAATGGCGTTCTAACGCTTTATTATGGTGAATATAAACAAGGTGCTATATTTGGAAGCAATAATCTGTTTAACAATCCGGGTACAGTTAAAAAGGTGATAATCGACAAGTCCTTCGCAAATTATCATCCGACTACGTGTGCCAATTGGTTTGGGTCTTTCAACACTTTCAACAATATGACGGAAATCAAAGGCCTTGAAAATTTAAATACTCAGTACGTTACAGATATGAGTGGTATGTTCTACGATTGCAGCAGTCTTACCTCACTCGATGTTTCCAATTTCAACACTGAGAAGGTTATGGACATGAGTAGTATGTTCTACGGTTGCAGCAGTCTTACCACACTCGATGTTAGCAATTTCAACACAGAGAAGGTTACGAGCATGTATTATATGTTCAACGGTTGCAGCAGTCTCCAAACAATCTATGTCGGCGACAATTGGACTACTAAGAATGTTACTGCCGAGTATATGTTCTACGGCTGCAACAATCTCTACGGCGGCAAAGGCACGGCATACAATGCAGACTTTATCGACGCGACCTACGCCCGCATTGACGGCGGCGCAGATGCTCCGGGATATTTTACCAAGGCTGGCGAGCAGCCGTATGTTTCAAATGAACCTTACGCTGTTTTTGACAACGGCACTCTCACATTCTACTACGACAAAAACAAAGCCAACTTTGACGGCGCGTATGGAATGAGAACTACATATAATGACGAATGGTCAGAAGTCGCCTCTGATATTACAAAAGTCGTCTTCGACAAATCGTTTGCAGATTATTATCCCACAAGTTGTGTATGTTGGTTTTTATTGTGCCATAATTTGACGGAAATTCAAGGTATGAAAGAATATCTTAATACTGAAAACGTTACAAATATGAGTGGTATGTTCAGCGGTAAATTCACAGCACTTGACCTCAGTAACTTCAAAACGGAAAAAGTTACAAAAATGGATTATATGTTTGCCAACTGCGAAAATCTTACCACTCTTGATCTGTCATATTTTTCTACAAAAAATGTTACGAATATGGAAGACATGTTTCTTAACAGCAACAACCTTCGTACCATTTATGTAGGAGATAATTGGACAACTTCTGCCGTAACGAGCAGCGAAGATATGTTTAACGGTTGTCCTGCACTTATCGGCGGCAAAGGCTCGTCAATTAACGAATATGGCATCACCGATGCCACCTACGCCCGCATCGACGACCCCGAAAACGGCAAACCCGGATATTTTACAAAATCAGGCGAACAGCCATTTACCCCTGCCAAACCTTACGTAATCCTTGCTGACAAAACAATCACTTTCTACTCAGGTGAAACAATCCCAGAAGGCGCAATAGAATTACAGACATCGTATAATTACACGCCGTGGGCATGGGGAGACTACGAAACAGTTGTGTTTGATGAATCATTTAAGAACTACAAGCCGACAAGTACGGCATGTTGGTTCTATGGATTATTAAACCTCAAAGAGATCAAAGGTTTAGAAAACCTTAATACCGAAAAGGTAACGGATATGCAATATATGTTCTTTTATTGTTCTAATATAGAAAGCCTTGATTTAAGTGGGTTTGATGTTAGCAACGTTACCAATATGAGCGCAATGTTTAGGTGGTGCGACAATTTGCATACAATCTTTGTGGGCGACAATTGGAATTTTTCAGACTATCTATCAAGCAACAATATGTTTGAGGGTTGTTATTCACTATACGGAGAACAGGGTTCTATGCCTGAATCATACAAAGTATATGACGCATCAATGGCTCGAATCGACGGCGGCGACAATACCCCGGGTTATTTTACCAAAAAAGGAAACTCCAAGGCAACTGTAACATCTATTGATTTTGCCGTTAACCCTTATTCCGAACATACTTTGGGTGAACCTATCAATAGACAAAGTGGAATTTTAAACGTCAATTTCAACAATCGTGAGGCTCAGCAGTTGCCGTATAATTGTTTCAATATTACTCCAAGCGGTTACGATAGCACCAAGGTCGGCAAACAGATTGTTACTGTCAAATTACTAAATGCAACCACCACATACGAAGTCAATGTAACAGCCAAGGACACCTCCTATGCTTATCTTGACGACAATGGCGTTCTGACACTTTATTATGGTGAATATAAACAAGGTGCTATATTTGGAAGCAATAATCGGTTTAACAATCCGGGTACAGTTAAAAAGGTGATAATCGACAAGTCTTTCGCAAATTATCATCCTACTACGTGTGCCTTTTGGTTTGAGTATTTCAACAATATGACGGAAATCAAAGGCCTTGAAAATTTAAATACTCAGTACGTTATGTTCATGGATTATATGTTCAACGGTTGCAGTAGTCTTACCACACTCGATGTTTCCAATTTCAACACTGAGAAGGTTTCGGACATGGGCGGCATGTTCGGCAGTTGTAGCAGTCTTACCACCCTCGATGTTTCCAATTTCAAAACAGAAATTGTTTCGAACATGACCAATATGTTCAGCGGTTGCAGTAGTCTTACCACACTCGATGTTTCCAATTTCAATACAGACAATGTTATGTACATGAGTAGTATGTTCGGCGGTTGCAGTAATCTCCAAACAATCTATGTCGGCGACAAATGGACTACTAAGAATGTTACTGAATCAGAGAATATGTTCGACGGCTGCAACAATATCTACGGCGGCAAAGGCACTGCCTACAACGCAGACTTTATCGATGCAACCTACGCCCACATTGACGGCGGCGAGAAAAATCCGGGATACTTTACAAAAGCCCCGAAAAAAGTTATAAACATCGCCCTCACTGCGCCTAAAAACCTCAACGTAGTTGAAGGCACTGCCCTTGACTTGACCGGCGGAAAACTTACAATCTCTTACAACGACGGAACCTCCGAAGATATTCCGCTCTCTAATGAAAACGTAACAATTTCTGAGTTCAACAATTCTGAAATCGGCGAAAAAACTTTGACCGTAAATTACAACGGCGAAAAAGTTGACGATTTCAAAATCAACGTTGTTGCAAAATCCGTTGCGTCAATCCGCGTAACAAAATCGCCCGAAAAACTCACTTACAAAAAAGGTGAAGTTTTATCCGTTGACGATGGAGAAATCACCGTTACTTACAACAATCAAACAACTGAAATTCTTGCATTTACAGCCGAGGGCGTAACAATTTCAGACATAGACAACACAAAACTCGGTGCGCAAAGCATAACAGTTACCTATTCTGAAAAAGTCGCAACCTTTAATATTACTGTTGTTCCCGACAAGGAAATTTTGAGCATAACAATTTCAAAACTTCCTAAAACTGAATACTTTGCAGGCGAGGATCTTAACATTTCAGACGGAGAATTAACCATCACTTACAGCGACGAGACAACAGAAACCGCAAAACTTTCAATTGCAAAACTCTCCGGTTTTAATTCAGAAACCGTTGGTAAGCAAACCATAAAAGTAACGTATCTTGAAAAAGAAACTACTTTTGAGGTCAACGTAAAAGCCGTTGAAATTGTTTCAATAGAGTTGACAACTGCACCGACAAAATTGGAATACATTGAAAATGAAGAATTTTCAGCAGAGGGCGGCGAAATTACCGTTACTTTCAACAACGAAGCAACTCAAAAAGTTGCTTTAACAGACGAAAAAGTTTCTATTTCGGGTTTTGACAATTCAAAAATCGGTGAACAAGTTTTGAAAATAGTTTACAGCGAAAAAGAAACCGAATTGAAAGTGAATATTGTTGCAAAATCGCTTGTTAAAATTGCGATTTCAACTCAACCGACAAAAGTTGAATATCTTGAAGGTGAAGCCTTTTCAGCGGACGGCGGAGAATTTGTGGCTTATTACAACAACAATTCTTCTGACACTTTGGATTTATCAAAAGCAACAATTTCGGGTTTTGACAATTCAAAAATCGGTGAACAGACTTTGAAAGTAGTTTACAACGAAAAAACGGCGGAAATAAAAGTTACCGTCAGCGCGAAACCTGAACCTCAGCCTGAACCCGAACCTGAACCCGTTGTTGAAAATCCGTACACAAAACCCGAAATCAAAGACGGTTTTTATCTGATTTCAAATTTGGAAGAGTTGTTGTGGTTTGTGTTTGACGTCAATCACGGCGATACCAAGGCAAACGGCGCGTTGAATGCCAATATAATCATCAACAGAGATTGTGTAAAACGTGTTTTAAGGCTGTTTGGACTTTCAAAATCTGAAACGGATTTAACAGAATGGCAGCCGATAGGAAACGCCGACAACGCTTTTGCAGGCATTTTCGACGGTCAAGGACACTCAATCAGCGGACTTTTTATCAACGACAAAACTTTGGACAACGCCGGACTTTTCGGCGCGATAACCTCAGAGGCCGTTGTAAAAAATCTCGGCGTTGTTGACTCTTACATTTCGGGCGGCAAAAATGTCGGCGCAATCTGCGGACAATCAGAAGGCAAAATTGAAAACTGCTATTCATTATCAGAGGTAAAAGGCACTGAAAATGTTAACGGCATTGCCGGCAAAGTTGAAACGGTTTCTAATGTTGAAAACTGCTATTATTTAGCCGACACCCCGAACGCAGACGCCCCGCAAGCAAAAACTGCTGCCGAGTTCAAATCCGGCGAAGTTGCACAACTTCTTGCAAAAGGCGGCGAGGCTTGGAAAAACGTTAAAGAACTTCCGGGCGTTGAATCGGTAGTTGTGCCCGAACCTGAACCTCAGATAGAAAATCCGGACAATCCCGAAACCGCTACGGAAGACATCACGCTTTCAAGCGTAAAAATCTGGTCGTTTGAAAAAACAATCTTCGTTGAAAATGCTGTAAACGAAATTGTTATCATCGACTTAACGGGAAGGGTTGTTAAAAACGTTGCTCCTGATTCCAACAGAATGGAAATTCAACTAAGTAAAGGCGGAATTTACATCGTTAAATCAGGAGTTAACACCAAGAAAGTAAGCGTTAAATAAACGTTTACCAAAACAAATACGCTATAAAAATCGCGCTAATCAGTCCGGCAAACTCTGCTATCAGACCCGCCGAAACTGCGTAGCGCGTATTTTTTATCCCTACCGAACCGAAATACAGCGCGATAATATAAAAAGTGGTGTCAGCCGCGCCCTGCATCGTACAACTTAAACGTCCGGCAAAAGAGTCCGCGCCGTAAGTTTTCATACAGTCAATCATCATTCCACGTGCGCCTGAGCCGCTCAAAGGTTTCATCAAAGCCGTCGGCAAGGACGGAATAAACGAGGTGTCAATTCCCAAAACCGACAGCAAAGAACTCAAACCGTTTGTTAAAAACTCCAACGCCCCAGAATTTCTGAAAACGCCTATCGCAATCAAAATTGCAACCATATACGGAATAATTTTTACCGCCGTCGAAAAGCCGTCTTTTGCGCCCTCGATAAAAGCGTCATAAACGTTGATTCTCTTTACCGCCGCAGAGACAATAAACGCTATTATCACCGAAAACAGAATTATGTTTGCTAATAAAGAACTTGCAACAGAAATACTTTCGCCGTCCATTTTTGAAAACTGCCATACCAATAGTCCCTCAGCCAAAAACAAAACGCCAAGATAAAGCATTATTACTTTGTCAAAAATGTTGATTTTCTGACGGATACAAACTGTTATGAGACCTGCAAGAGTGCTTATGCTCGTTGCCAAAAGTATCGGAATAAAAACGTCAGAAGCCTCCGCCGCGCCCATTTGTATTCTGTACATCATCACCGTTACGGGAAGAATTGTCAGACCGGAAGCGTTAAGAGTCAAAAACATAATTTGAGCGTTTGAGGCTTTGGTTTTGTCGGGATTGAGTTCTTGCATTTGATTCATGGCTTTTAGTCCGAGCGGAGTTGCAGCATTGTCAAGTCCCAACATATTTGCGCTGAAATTCATAACTATACTGCCCATCGCAGGGTGGTTTTCGGGAATTTCAGGAAACAAACGACGGAAAAACGGAGCAAAAATTCTCGCTAAAAAATTAGTCATTCCGCCTTTTTCGCCAACTTTCAAAAGTCCTGTCCAAAGCGTTAAAACACCTGTCAAGCCAATCGAGATTTCAAAACCCGTTTTTGCGGAATCAAAAGTGCCGCTTACCATCTTTGAAAAAATTTCAGTATCACCCAAGGCGATAAGTCTGTAAAGAGCAGCCAAAAAGCCCAATACAAAAAACGAAATCCATATATAATTCAGAACCATTGCATTTCTTAATTTTTAAGGCAAAAATAACTGTTTTTTTTAAGGTGCACAATTTTTTGCTATTTTTGCGAGAAAAAAACTTATGAAACGATTTCTATTATTTCTTTTGCTGACAGTTATGTTTTGCGGCTCACTTTCTGCAAAAAACCGCAAAATAGGGCTTTTGGTGGCCTCAGAACAAAAAAGCGTTTTTGAAAAATACGGTAAAGCCTTAAAAGAAGAAACCTCAGGCGGTTTCAAGGTTTACAGTTTTAAAAACAAAGATTATACACTTTTGGTAATTAACAGCGGAGTCGGTGAAATTGCTGCCGCCGCCGCAACACAAGTTTTGATAGATGTTTACGATGTTGAATTAGTCGTAAATTTCGGCGTTGTGGGTGCGCTGACAGAGGAAATGTCGCTTGCAGAAAATTGTGTAATTGAAAAAATCGTGCATTACGACTTTGACCTTTCCGGAATCGACCCCGTAAAAAAGGGTCAGTATCCGGGCTTTGAAAATGAATTTTTGTTAACTGACAGTATATTGATTCACAAGGCGTTAGCAGTTTGTCCAGAGTTAAGGAAAGTAACATGCGCCTCCGCCGACAAATTTGTTGCGGACAAGAGCGCGAAAGAAAAACTTCATTCGGAATTTTCGGCGGATATTTGCGAAATGGAGTCGGCGGGGATTTTCTTAACGTGCCGACGAAACAATGTGCCTTGCCTTTTTATAAAGGCAGTTTCGGATTCATTGACCGGCGGCGGCAAAGAGTATTATCAGGAATATCTCCGCGCTGCGGCTCAATGTTTGGAAATCACCGACAAAATAATAAAAAGTTTTTTGTGATTTTTTTTTTGCAAATAAATTGATTTTTTTAGTACTTTTGGGCGGTAAGTTTTTTTTAATATTTTAACCTTTTAAATAGTTCAATTATGGATATTATCATTACATTAATCGTCGGCTGTGTTATCGGCTGGTTGGCAGGTTTGATTTTCAAAGGTTCGGGCAACGGACTTATAATCAACATTCTCGTCGGTTTGGCGGGCTCTTGGCTCGGAAAATGGCTGCTCGCAAAAGTTCTCCCTTCCGGTACGGTTTGGGACATTGTAAGCGCAATTATCGGCGCGGTTATCATTCTTGCCGTTGTTTCGTTTATCAGAGGCAAAAAATAAAAACTGTTCTAAAAAAACGGGGTCTTAAAAAAAGTCCCCGTTTTTTTTATTCTCTTTTTTTTGTTAACTTTGCCAAAAAATTAAAAGAAAAAATGCTGGATTTTCAAAAACAAGGCGGTCTTGTTCCCGCCGTTATACAAGATTATCAGACACTTCAAGTGCTGATGTTAGGGTACATGAACGAGGAAAGTTACAAAAAAACCCTCGAAACCAAAAAAGTTACTTTTTGGTCGCGCAGCCGCAACTGCCTTTGGACAAAGGGCGAAACAAGCGGCAATTTCCTGCACGTTCAGGAGATTTTCACCGACTGCGACAACGACACAATTTTAATCAAAGCCAAAGCCGACGGTCCTACCTGTCACAAAGGCACAACCTCGTGTTTTGATTTTGAGGAAAGCAACATCGGTTTTCTCTCTTACCTGCAAAAATTTATCGACAAACGCAACGCTGAGCGTCCGGCGGGCAGTTACACGACAAAACTTTTCAGGGAAGGCGTTGACAAAATCGCTAAAAAAGTCGGCGAAGAGGCTGTGGAACTCGTTATCGCAAGCAAAAACGACAACGACTCTCTCTTTTTGAACGAAGCCGCTGATTTATTGTATCATACGGTGGTTTTGCTGAGCGCGAAAGGCAAAAAAATAGAAGACGTAATCGGAATTTTAAAAGGCCGTCATCAGGAATGAAAAAAATTTTTACACTTGTTGTCTCTCTGACCCTGACTTTAAACGTTTTCGCTCAGGGCGGAATGTGGCTGCCGGCTTTGGTAGGCTCACAGATAAAAAACATGCAGGCGGGCGGGTTCAAACTTTCCTCCGAAGACGTATATTCTGTCAACAAAGCCTGCATGAAAGATGCCGTTGTGTGGTTCGGAGGCGGCTGTACGGGCGAAATTGTCTCTGACAAAGGTCTCCTTTTAACCAATCACCACTGCGGAAGGGGCGAAATTGTCTCACACTCAACCCTCGAACACGACTACTTAACGGACGGTTTCTGGGCAAAAAGCATGAGCGAAGAACTGCCCTGCAACGGTCTTAACGTCAAGATTTTGGAACAGATGACCGAACTTCCCTTGGACGAAGACGCACGCAACACAAAAGTAAAAAAACTCAAAGAAAAATTCGGCGGCAAATACGAATATTCTGTTGAGAAATTTTATGCAGGCAACGTTTATTACTTGTTTATTTATAAAAATTTCAACGACGTACGGTTAGTTGGCGCACCGCCCTCGGCAATCGGAAATTTCGGCGGCGACACCGACAACTGGATGTGGCCCCGTCATGGCGGCGACTTTTCTGTTTTCAGAATTTATGCCGACAAGGACAACAATCCGACAAGCGGTTACGACGAAAACAACGTTCCTTACAAGCCAAAACATCATTTCAAAATCTCGCTCAAAGGCGTTGAAAAAGATGAATTTACAATGGTTTACGGTTTTCCGGGAACAACCGAGGAATATTTGCCGTCTTTTGCAGTAAAGGCCTACAAAGACAAAAACTATCCCGCGAGAATTTTTGCGCGTCAGTCAAGAATGGACTTGATGTCAAAAGCAATGGATGCCAACCGTCAAACACGGTTGCAATACACTTCGATTTACGCAGGCGCAGAAAACGCAAAGAAAAAATGGGAAGGCACGATTTTGGGTCTCAACCGTTTTGACGTTGTAAACAAAAAAATTGAAAACGAGAAAACGCTGCTCAACAACGCAGAGGTTAAAACACTGACAGACAACTACAAAAAGGTTTTTGACGAAAATTACAAATACGTGATGGCGGATGCGTATTTCTTTGAAACCGTTTATCAGACATTTCCCTTTAAGGTCGGCGAAAAGGCTTTTGCGCTGACAAAATTAGATTTGGAAGATTCTCCTGAGGTAATTGTAACCCACGCAAACGAAGCAGTAAAAAAAGTTGTTGACTTGTTTGCCGCACGCGACAGCGCGTTGGAAAGGCAACTTTTTTCAACACTTTATAAAATTTATACCGACTCGTGTCCAGATTTTTTGCCTGAAAGTCTAAAAACAAGCGAAGATTTCATAAACTATTATTACAAAAATTCGGTTTTGTCGGATTCTGCAAGACTGAAAAATTTTGTAAACAAATACGTCTATCTTCAAAAAAATCAGAAAAATTTTGAGAAAAACATTTCTGAATTTTTAGAAATCATAAAACAAGACATCGGAATACATTATTATTACGATCTTATAAAACTGTATTTCAGCGATATAGCCGCTGCATCGTATAATTTTGACACCGAAACTGAAAATTTTGAGCAAAAATATCAGGCTCTATTAAAGAAATTGCAACCCGCTACAATAAAATTTCCGGACGCAAATTCAACGTTGCGTTTTACTTTCGGCAAAGTTGACGGCTACTATCCAAGAGACGGTGTATACTACAATCATTACACTACACTTGACGGCGTAATCGAAAAAGACAATCCGCAAATTTACGATTACAACGTTCCTGAAAAGTTGAAAAATCTTTACAAGTCAAAAGATTACGGACGCTACGCCGACACAGACGGCAAGATTCACGTATGCTTTTTGGCGTCAAACCACACAACGGGCGGCAATTCTGGCTCTCCAGTTATCAACGCAAACGGCGAACTCATCGGAATAAATTTTGACCGTTGTTGGGAAGGCACAATGAGCGATATTTATTACAATCCCGAAATCTGCCGGAACATCTCCGTTGACATACGCTACGTTTTGTTTTTAATAGACAAACTTGGCGGTGCGGAAAATTTAATTCAAGAAATGGAGATTGTTAAGTAAGAAGTACAATTTTTTCGCTCGGGTCAAACCTTGGCGCAACACACATTGAATATTTGTCCTTGAAAGGAGAAAACTTTTCAAGGACTTTTTCCGGAGTATTGTTTTCTTGCGAAATATGCGAAAAAACTAAATGCGTAAGATTTTCGTTAGCAAAATCCCTCACTAATGCAAACGCCTGAGAGTTGGAAAGGTGTCCGACGTTAGAGGCAACACGATCTTTCAAAACTTGCGGATAAGGTCCGTTTTTGAGCATTTCTTCGTCATAATTGCTCTCCAAAAACGCCGCCTGACATTTTGAAAATTCCTTACAAAGTGTTACGTCTGCAACGCCGATGTCTGTCATAACACCGATATTAACTCCCTGATATTCAACGCGGAAACTTACGGCATCTACGGCGTCATGATATTTTTTGAAAGTGTGGACATAAAAGCCGAAAATTTCAACGGGCTCTTCCGTTGATAACACTTTATAATAATCCGGTCTGTGCCGTTTGTAAGTTTTTTCGTAGGTTTTCGGCATAAAATAAACCGGCAGATTAAGTTTTCTCGCAATGGTTTTAACGCCGCGTACATGGTCGCTGTGTTCGTGGCTGACAATGACGGCGCGGATTTTTTTTATATCAATTCCGGCGTTTTCGGCGCGAGTCTCTAAACTACGGTAAAAAATTCCACAATCAATAACAACTGCATCGGTTTCGTTGCCGATGTAATAGCAATTTCCGTTGCTGCCGGAGGCTATACTGCAAATTTCTAACATAACGGGTACAAAAGTATAAAAAAAATGAATAGGATTTGTATTTTAATAATATTTATGTTTTGCGCTTTGATGGTTAACGCGCAAAAAAAGTTTAACGGCTGCCAAAAAGTCATCATTTCTGACTCTCTGAAAGTCAGAGTGTATACTTCTGAAAAAAATTATGCAACGTTTCCTGAAAAAAACGCCGGCGTAAAATTCAAAAAAGGCGTTTTGAGGCTTTACAGACTGCGCAAAATGCAGATGGACGTTGACGGCAGAACGGTTTCAAAAACAGAAGAAGGTGATATCATTGTCGACCTTTATCTAACGAAAGAGGTGCAAAACATTTTGATAACTGATTGTGTTTCAATGAAATTAGAAGATAATTTCAAGACAGATAAAATTATTATAAAAGCAGAAAACAATTCGGTGATAAAAGGACAGATTTCGGCGCAGGCTTTGGGACTGTTTCTTAAATCCGGCTCTGAGGCTTACTTTGGCGGCAGTTTCAGGACGGTGAAATTTACGGCGGACTCCTCAAAAATAGAACTGAAAAATTTTTCCGCTGAAAATTCTGAGTTTGTTTTAAGCGGCGGCTCGGAAATAAGCGCAGAAGGCAAAACCGTAAAATTGGATTTGACGGTTTCGGGTTTGAGCCGTTTTGAAGCGTTGAGACTGTCGGCGCAAAACTCCACTGCAAAAATTTCCGGCAATTCGGACGCATTTTTCAACTCGTCAAAAACCTTGAAAATCAACATTTCTGACCGTTCTCACGTGGTCTTGACCGGCAACCCGAAAATTTTGGAAGAAAACGTTGGGGTAAACTGCAAATTTTCAAGAAGATAAAATAAATAAAACGTCAATTAAAATTAATCAAAAAAATTAATTTTAATTAACGTTTTTTTTGTAATTTTGCGGCATCAAATACGACTTAATATGAATTGTTTAAAAGTTTTGTCATTATGCTTTGCCGCGGGACTTCTTTTTCCTGAAACAGCCGAAGCCGCGCAAATTATCGAAAACATCCGCCAAACAACGCCTGTGAGAGGTCATATTACAGATTTGCAAGGCGAGCCGGTTGTCGGCGCAACCGTTTACATCAAAGGTACTACCGTCGGAACAATCACAGATTTTGAAGGCAACTACACACTCAACGCCCACGAGTCGGGTACACTCGTAATCTCCTGTGTCGGATACATCTCGCAGGAAATATATTTCTCGCCGGGGCAGATTATTAACATTTCCTTAAAGGAAAGCGAAGTTGACTTGGAAGAAGTCGTGGTCGTAGGCTACGGAGTTCAGAAAAAATCCGACGTTACGGGTTCGGTAACCTCCGTTGACAACGAAAGGCTTTCAAAACTGCCGGTAACAAACGTCATGCAGGCGGTTCAAGGCTCGGCAGCGGGAATCACCATTACGCAGTCATCGTCTATTCCTGGCGAAGAGCCTCTGACCTTAATCCGCGGACGCAACTCAATCAACGCCGGTACAAGTCCTTACGTTGTTGTTGACGGTATTCCAATCAGCAAAAGCGGCGGCTCGCTCAACGATATTAATCCGGGCGACATAGAATCAGTCGAAATCTTAAAAGACGCCTCCGCAACCGCAATCTACGGAACCAACGGAGCCAACGGCGTTATCCTTATCACCACAAAAAGCGGTGTGGAAGGCAAACCGAAAGTTACTTACAACGGATATTTCGGCGCGGAAACTTTTTCCAACAAACTTGATTTCTGCAACGGCGAACAGATTTCGCAGCGTTACAGGGATTATGTCGCTCAAAATCCGGGCGAAACTATGTTCAACGACTTTGTTAAAAACGAAGCCGAAGCCGCCAACCAAGCCGCCGGAATAGAAACTGACTGGATTTACGACATGGCGTCTCAGACGGGCGTTATCCAGGACCACAACGTTACAATCAGCGGAGGTTTCGACAATATACATTATTATGTCTCAGGCGATTACATGGACGAAAAAGGTATTCTGAAAGGTTACAATTACAGAAGGTTTTCTTTCAGAACCAATATTGACGCCGAGGTTACAAACTATCTTAAAGTCGGCACAAACTCCTACATCGTCTCACACAACAAAGACGGCGGACGTGTCAACTTCCTTATGGCTGAGGCGATGAGCCCTTACGGACAGGTTTACGAAGAGGACGGCTCATACTGCGTCTATCCGATGGCAAGCGAAAAACTGTTTTTCAACCCGATGAGAGACGTCAATCAGGACCATGAACGCCGCTCTTGGAACATCAACCTCAACGGTTTCGCAGAAATTGACTTCGGCAAAATGGCGAGCCTTCTAAGCGGTCTCAACTACCGTTTCAACCTCGGTTACGCTTTTATTCCGGAGCGCAGCGCGTATTTCAACGGCGTTGAGCAGGACAATCTCAACGGCGGTTACGGCTACATTTTCAACGCCGAAACGCAGAGTTTCACCGCAGAAAACATTATCGGATACAACAAGGATTTTCTTGACCACCATCATTTGGACTTGACACTTCTCTACGCCTCAGGCGGCAGAAAATACCATAAAAACGAGGCGGCAGGCGAAAAGTTCATCAACGAAGACCTTCTCTGGCACAACCTCGGAAGTGCGGAAACACAGACTTCCGCCTCATATTCCGACCAATACAACTCAGTATCTCAGATGGGCAGGCTGAACTACTCTTACGCAAGCCGTTATTTGTTTACTTTTACGGTCAGAAGGGACGGTTCTTCGGTTTTCGGCTCTGACAACAAATTCGGCGTATTCCCGTCCGTGGCTTTGGGCTGGAACATTTCGAGCGAAAAGTTTATGGAAAATTTCAACGAAAGGCTCAACGCCCTTAAACTCAGAGTTTCATACGGAAAAGCCGGCAACGAGGCAATTTCAGTTTACAGGACAATCGGCAAAATGGACAACGGACTTCTTGCAATGGACGGCAAATCCTCCGCCGCAATCTGGGCTAAAAACGAAATGGGAAACTCAGGCCTCTCTTGGGAAACAACAAGAACCGTTAACGTCGGTATTGATTTCGGACTTTATCAGAACAGATTTACAGGAACAATTGACCTCTACAAATCCAACACAACGGATTTGCTTTTGAACAGAAATCTTCCGAAAGTTTCAGGTTATCAAAATGTTATGACCAATATAGGCGAAACGCAAAATATCGGCATAGAATTTACGCTCAATACTCATAACATCGACAAAGCCGGTTTTCTATGGCAAACATCGCTGGTATTTTCGGTTAACAAAAACAAAATCATCGACCTTTACGGCGACGGCAAAGACGACATTGGCAACCGTTGGTTTATAGGCGAACCGATAGGCGTGGTTTATGATTACGAAATGGTAGGTATTTGGCAAGATGACGAAATTAATAGAGGAGATCATTTGAATTGGGACCCTGAGGCTCAGGCCGGCGATGTTAAACTCCGCGACATAAACGGCGACGGCAAAATCACGCCCGAAGAAGACAAAACCATTCAGGGACAAACAACTCCAAAATGGACAGCAGGCTTAACTAACACCTTTATGTATAAAGGCTTTACGTTATCGGTTTTCATAACCACGGTTCAAGGCGTAAAACAAAACAACCCACTTTTGGCAGCGGCTGCCGACGAAATGGGTCGCAGAAATTTTACGACTGAAATCGGTTATTGGACACCTGAAAACCGCAGCAACGAATACCGCTCGCTTTCCAAAACTTCTAACCGTAACGGCTATAATTATCCCTCAGATGCAAGTTTTACGCGAATCAAAGACATAACTTTCAGTTATACTTTCCCGCAAAGGCTTGCTGATGCAATACATTTGGGTTCTGTAACGCTTTACGCCACGGGCAGAAACCTCGTAACTTTCACAAAATGGAAAGGCTGGGATCCTGAAATTGTTTTGGCTCGACGCGGGTTCAGCAATTATGAAAAAAATTATCCGATGACAAAAAGCGTAATTTTCGGTATGAACATAACTTTTTAATCAAGACTATTATGAAATTACAAAAACTTATATATATTGCTACTGCCACTGCTTTGACGCTAAATTCGTGCAGCAAGGATTTTTTGGAAGAGAAAATGTATTCGTCGTATTCAGTTAACGTAGACGACGTTCCCGCAAAAATAATCGGTCTTCACAGACAGTTTGCCGAACTTTGGGGCTGGTCTGATTCGCAAGGTTTTGTAGGCTGCTTTCAAGACGGAACGGATGTCGGCGCACCGGGCGATGTGCAAGGCGTTGAAATTCCATTTTATCAATATGCCTCGCTGAATTCCGAAAATGCGGGTGTAAATCACTTATGGACATCACTTTACGTGATTATCAACAATGCCAACATTATCATTTCCTCAGAAAAGGCCTCTCCTACCGAAAAAGCCGAGGCACAATTTTTCCGAGCCTACGCTTATAATATGTTGGTAACATTTTGGGGCAAAGTGCCGCTTGTTACCGAAAGCACTTCAACACCAAGAACCGATTATCTTAGAAACGAAGTTTCACAAATAGATGCGGTCATAACGGCAGATTTGACCGATGCAATTAACAACCTTCCGGAGGTTGACAAAACAATTACGCAAAACCGTATCAACAAAGATTGTGCTCGAATACTTGCTGCGGAAGCGTTTCTCAGAATGGGCAAAAATCAAGAGGCTGAAAATATCGTTTCGCCCGTGATTGAAGAAGGTCATTACAGCCTTATTCAGGAGCGTTACGGCAAATTTCTTACAGACAACGGCGACTATTACAGCGATATGTTCCGTTGGGGCAATCAGCGCAGAAGTCAGGGCAATACGGAAGGCATTTGGGTTTTTCAAATGGAATACAACAACACAGTTCCGGGCGGCACAATTAATGCACCTCAACAGCGCAGAAATTGGGTTGCGGCTTTTCATAAATTGAGCGGAATGGTCAACGCCGACTCTTTGGGCGGACGCGGAAACGGCAGATTAAGACTAAGTAATTATGTTAAATACGGCGTTTATCAGGAGGGCGACATCAGAAATTCCAATCATAATATACGCCGCAAACTTTATTACAACAAACCCGGTTTTCAAGAAACGATTTGGATAGACTCTGACGGTTTCAAAGTTTCGGAAGACACTCCCGGCGCAACGCAAATCACGGTTAAAACCGGCGATTTGGTTCATTGGTCTAAGGCTGACACTTTGGCTGTTATGTATCCGCATTGTACGAAATGGGGCGGCTACGATGTTACAGACGATTTTGGTTGGGCTCTGATAAAAGACTGGCCTTTAATGCGTTTGGCAGACGCTTATTTGTTGAGAGCCGAGGCAAGAGTTTTGTCGGGCAACGTTCAGGGTGCCGCAGACGATATTAACGTATTAAGAGACCGTGCATTCAAAACTTTCAGAGCCGAAAGCGGAAACTTAGAAGCGGGCAAAGTTTCGGCAGCAGAAATGTCTTTGGATTTTATTCTTGACGAAAGAATCCGCGAACTTGTCGGCGAGGAAAACCGCCGTTACACTCTTTGCAGAACAGGAAAACTTGCAGAAAGGGTCAATATGATGGTAACACAATATCCCGAAGGCGTTGAAGAAAAGAAGATTACGGGTTTTGACGCAAATGTTCACACACTTTTGCCGATTCCATTATCGGAAATTCAACTCAATAAGGACGCTGTCTTAGAACAAAATCCGGGATATAAATAAAAATAGGCGAGGTCCATACAATGTAACACGGTGTTTTAAAATTCTTTAAATGTTAAAGTTTTTTAAAACACCGTGTTTTTTCAGAATACACGTGCTATTTTTTTACTACCTTTGCGGTTCGTCAAATACTTATAAATAGTAATCATTAAATTAAATAGCAATAATATGAAACTTAAAAATTTATTATCGGCATTATTGTTAATGCTAATCTTGTTTGGTGTTTCAACTCAAAGCCAAGCCCAAGTACCATACATAAAGTTTGATAAAACATCAGGCACAGCAACATATTATTATGGAACCGGTACTTCTGATGATTTTGAAAATGAAGACGTTAAAAAAGTTATTATCGATAAATCCTATACGAATTATAACTTAGGGAATAGTCTGTCTTACTGGTTTAAAAATTTTGTTAATGTGATTTCAATTGAAGGTCTTAGCAACATGAATACAGCCAATGTTACCAATATGGAAGAGATGTTTGCTGGTTGCAGGTCCCTCAAAAACATTGATTTTACAGGCTTCAACACCTCGAAAGTAATTTATATGTTCGGTATGTTCTCTAATTGCAGTAGTCTTAAAAATCTTGATTTAAGCGGTTTTAATACTGAGAACGTAACTGATATGTTTAGAATGTTTGGTGAATGTTCAAACCTTCAAACAATATTTGTAAGCAAGGCTTGGAGTGTATCAAAAATTAGCGATCCAACATACCAACAGATATTCTCCGGTTGTACAAAACTTTTCGGTCCAAATGCGACATGTAATGGTATCGATAATATAGGGGCTGACTACGCCAACACTACAAATGGTTATCTGACACTTAAAACAGCACAAGCAGTAGTTTTTGTACAAAAGCCTGATAATTGGGTCTATACGGGCAGACCATATAAACTTAATATTAGCACTAACTTTGGCGAAGTAGTGTGTAAAATCGGCACAAACGGAAAGTATACTACAACGCAACCCACTTTCACCGATGCAGGTACATACACCGTTTATTACAAGGTAGAAGACGGTGATGGTTTTAAGGGTGTCAGCGAACAGTCTATCAATATAACCATTGCCAAAATTCAAGGCAAAATTATGAACAAGCCGACGGCTATTAATAATCTTAAATACTCTGGTAAGGAACAGGAATTAGTTTCACAAGGAACTGCACAGAACAAAGGAACGGTTGTTTATAGTCTTGACGGAAAAACATATTCCGCTGACCTACCAAAAGCAATTAACGCCGGCACTTACACCGTTTATTATAAAGTAAACGAAGACAAAAATATGAGTGCATCAACTCCTGCAACCATAACATGCAAAATTGCAAAAATCAACAATACAATTGCAGCAATACCGCAGAACTCTACTTATAACGGCAAAGCACAGGCTTTACTTTCTAAGGCAAGTGCCACTAATGGAAAAGTTACGTTTACAATGAACGGGAAAAACTACACAGAAATTCCCTCTGCCGTAAACGCCGGCACTTATAAAATTAAATGCCAAGTAGCAGCCACTGACAACTATAACGCTGCCTCAACGGAGGTAACAACTGTTATTTCCAAAGCCGTAAATC
>JAEEXW010000350.1 GCA_016287995.1 Bacteroidales bacterium | reverse complement strand
GACATCTTTTAATTCATCGCCGTGAAGAATGATTTGCGCATTCAGATTCAGTCCGAAAAATAAGATTGAAAGTATTAAAAAAAAATGTTTCATAGTATTTTTAGTGTTAATACGCCTGACCTTATAATATCCGCGACAAAATTACTAATTGCGCGTGAAGTTTACAAATTATTTTTTACCTTTGCGTTCAAAACAATTTTTTTTTCTATGAAGAAGATTATTCCCACAGCATTGAAAAAAGGTGACAAAATCGGTATTGTTGCACCTGCCGGTTACGTTAGTGCGGAGCAAATAAAGTCTGCCGTAAAAAAAGTTGAAAGGGCGGGATTTGTTCCCGTCGTGGCGGAAAATATTTTATCGCGTAGCGGTTATCTCTCAGGAATCGATGAGGAAAGGGCGTTACAATTAAACTCTTTTTTTAAACTTTCTGACATTAAGGCTGTGATTGCGGCAAGAGGAGGTTACGGTTGTTCGAGAATTTTGGATATGGTTGATTATGACACTCTGAAACAAAATCCGAAAATTTTGGGCGGATATTCCGATATAACTGCTTTGATATGCGCTGTTTATAAAAAAACGGGTTTAGTAACATTTCATTCGTCGATGTTGATACCCGAAGATACCGCTTACACGCGAAATTCTATGTGGGGAATTTTTCAGGAAGGTAAAAAAGGCTATGTTATTAAGCCGCAAAATTGCGATGAGGTAGAGGTCTTAAATTCCGGCAAAACTTCTGGTGTACTTTTCGGTGGAAATTTAACGCTTTTGGAAACTTTAATCGGAACTAAATACGATTTTTCGCTTTTTAACAAGATTCTTTTTGTTGAGGAAATCAACGAGCCGCCTTACAAAGTGGACAGAATGTTAACTCATTTGAAAAACGCTAAGGATTTTTCGGGTTTGAAGGGTTTGATTTTCGGTAAGATGAAAGGCTGCGAAGCACAGGGCGAAAACTCTCTGTCTTTGGATTATGTTATAAACGATTTTTGTAAAAACCTGAAAATTCCCGTTATCAAAAACTTTTCTTTCGGACATGTTAACGACCGTTGTACGTTTCCGATAGGTGTAAAAGCCGAAATGGACACCGGGAATTTTCAGGTTAGACTTTTAGAAAATTGCGTGGAGTAGGGTAGAGGTATTACTTAGCCCAATCTGCGCCTTCTGCCGTTCTGCGCCATGCAAAATAACTGTCAAGCACTTTCATTGCATCAAGGCTCGGCGTTTTTCCTTCAAACGGCTTAGGACCTGTTAAATACATAACTTTTTGGTTTTCAGTATTAAATTCTGGCCAAACAGGAACGTCTTTGCCGTTTGGGTCGCCGGTTTTGGCAAAATTAGTCCAATAATCGCCGATTGCTTTTGAAAGGGCTATGTCGCTATCGCCGGTGTGAACGTGTTGAAAAACAAAGTTTACGTCTTGACCGTGGTAAGAGCCTTCCGAGTTTGCGGGCGGTTGGTCAAAATAATAAAGATAAACCTTTGATTTGCCTTTTTGAGACTGCAAACTTGCCCAAGCCCATGTCTGCCAGCCGAAAGCCGCGTCGCGCATCAGGTCGCGGGCTGTTTTGTTTAGTTTCTGCTCTTCGCCCAAGGGGTAGGCTTTAAGAAGCGTGTCTGCAAATTTTCCGTAACGCCTTTCAACGTTTGCTGGGTGCGTTTCGTAAGTGTCGCCCCAAGAAAAACTTGCGCCTTCGTCAGAATTGTAGCCCACGAGAATGTCAACGTCGTTGAAGTCGCCTTTTTCGTAGAGCGTGTATTGGTTGTCTTTTATCACGTAACCGTCAACAATAGGCCATGCGCCGAATCCCGACATGTCTCTGCCGGCAAACTGCTCTGCGGGAAGGGCGCGGAGTTCCGCGAGGGATTTTGCGCCGAGTTTTTCCGCAATTTTCAAGCCGTCGTTTTCAGCCATTTTTAAGGTTTTCATGTTTTCGCCAGGATAGGTGGTTTCCCTGACCGGTCCGAAAGAGCCGCCGCTCTGTGAAATCGCCCTTCTGAACAGGCCTTTTGCAAGCGGTGAGGCGCAAAGCATGCTTACGGAAATTCCGCCCGCGCTCTCGCCGAAAATCGTAACGTTTGCGGGGTCGCCGCCGAATTTTTCGATGTTGTTTTTAACCCATGTGAGACCGGCGATTTGGTCCAAAAGTCCGTAGTTGCCGCTTACGTGCTGTGGATTTTCAGCCGTCAACTCCGGGTGAGACAAAAAGCCGAGGTTGCCGACCCTGTACGCCACCGAAACGAGGACAACGCCTTTTCTTGCTAACGGTTCACCATCGTAACTTGCTTCTGCGGTAGAGCCGAAAGAAAAGCCGCCGCCGTATATCCAAACCATAACTGGGAGTTTGTCTTCGGGCGTTTTGGCAGGTGTCCAGACGTTGAGGTAAAGACAATCTTCGCTGAAAGCCGACGTGTTTTGTCCGCCTTGTATAGGACCTTTGGCAAATTCAACGGTTTTTTTTACTCCGTCCCAAGGCGTTAAAGGCTGGGGGGCTTTCCATCTTAAATCACCGACAGGCGGCGCGGCAAACGGTATGCCTTTGAAAATTTTGAGGCTGTCTTTTTCTAAGCCTTCAATCCGTCCGCCTTCTACATCTACGACGTTGGTTACTTGTTTCTGACATGAAAAACAAAACAACGCCAAACAAAAAAGTAATGCTGTTTTTTTCATATTATTAGTGTTAATAAACATGCGGTAAAGATATAAAATATTTTTTTGACAGTTCATTTTTTTTTATTAAAATTGCAGATTAAAATGTACGGAAAAATTTTAAGATGAATATCAGTTTATTTACACAGCATATTAAGGTTTTTGTTGCGGAGGTTTCGCCCGATATGAAGGAAATTCGCGACAAATTGTGCGTTGTTTTATCAAAGGCGGGGATAGAGGTTATAAAAGAGCAGGCTTTGATTTCGGAGGCTGATTGCAGCGTTCATATTTTAGGCTCGGTGGATTTTTACAACGAAGGCTCTGAGGGCTACTTCTTTGATATGGGCGTTCAGTATCGGGAGGCGGCTAAGTTGAGAAATTCGGGCTTGAAAATGTTTATCTGGAATCCCGCTTCAAGGTCTGAGGCATACGTCAACAGCATACGCCGCGAAATTATCGAAAATACGGTTTATTCCACAAAACCCTCGCCGATTGTCTTCGTGGAGGAGTTGAGGGGCATTATGAGCGTCAAGACCTCGGCAAAGCAGGAAGTTATCGAAAGGGACGTGTTTTTTATTTACAACGACTTGGACAAGGACTCTGCGGGCGGCATTTTGAATATGTTGCAGGACGTTCAGACGGTGATTCCGCTCGGTATTGCTATGAACTCCGAGACCGATTACACCGAATACATCAAAAACCAGTTGACAGGCTGCAAAATAGGTGTCGTTTATTTCGACTATGCCGGAGACTGGGCTGTGTCTTTTGCGCGTCAGATTTGGAAAGACAACGGCGGACAGTCCGGAAAAACGCCGCTCTTTATCGTCGGAAACGCCGACCATGCAAACGAGAATATTTTAAGGGTTTTTGACGGGGTTATTGAGACTGCCGTGCGGGAAATCAGCATTATTCCTCTTGATATAAAAGTATTTTTCGATAAGCATGTAAAAAATTAGAATATCAACTTATTTT
>JAEEXW010000349.1 GCA_016287995.1 Bacteroidales bacterium | reverse complement strand
ATTCGTCTTAAAAAGGCGTTCACGGTAAGTTTTGCCACCGCTGATGATGTGGCTCAGAGCGACTATTTTGGCATTGTGAGCGGCAACGATGTGCCCGACAAGGTGAAACGCGCAGGCTTTACCGCCAAACCGAGTCCGAATGTTGACGCACCGATTATCGACCAATACAAACTCACGCTCGAATGTCGCGTAGTGGAGATGGACGAAGACGGTAAAGGCGGGGCGCGAGTAGTTGGCGAAGTGGTCAATTGGAGTGCCGACGAAACTATCCTCACCGATGGCAAAGTTGACATTATGAAATTGCGCCCAATAATATTCAATTCCTCTGTCAACACCTATCATATCGTTGGCGACAGCGTAGGGCAAGCGTGGGGCAGCGGTAAAAGGTTTGAATAGAAGTTGAAGTTTTAGCAAAAAAAGTTTTCACCTTTGCAGTCTATAAAATTCAAATAAAATTTTTTTTACTCTTTTCGATACAGTGTTTTACCAAAAAATATTAAATTATTAAGATGGTAAGACACTGTATTTTATAACCTGATTGTTAACACATTAAATCCTCAATTTTTACTTTTGGGACAACATGCGTTCCTAAATCATCGCGGTAATAATTATGATTTTGGTTTTCAGAAATTTCTTCAATTCGGATTTTTTCTGCTGACTTGCCGATAGCAAGAATTGCCAAAGGAGAATATTTTAAATCAAATGCTTTTGTTATAGCATCGTGATTAAAGGCACAGATTATTACGCCGTTTAGTCCGATTTCAACGGCTTTTAGAAGCATTGATTGAAGTGATATTCCAAGATCAATGTCAACATTTTTATTTTCGTTAATTGTAGAACAAACAATGATAAAAGCGTTAGGCTCCGTACCTAATAACGGTAAGTTCAATTCGGGTAATGCACCACCGAGTTTTATGTTGTCAAGTACTATTTTCGCGTTCTCAAAAGTAACAGGTTTGAATCTCAAAACCTGCTGATTACGTGCAGAGGCTATTTTGGTGTTAACGCCGATAATTTTCTTTAAAATCTCTTCGCTAACTTTAAAATCTGTTTTATAACCTCTTGTACTCCGATTTTGTAAAAGAAGAGTATCAAGAGAGTGTCCAATTTTTTTTACGGTTTTCTTTTGACCAAAAACCTCATTGTAACGTTTTTCAAGATAATTGTCTGCCATAGTTTTGAAAATTTAAAAGTTTTAATACACTAAAATTTTACATCTTTCGTCATTGAAAAATTAATCAGCAAAACGGCTGACAGAATCAGCAAAATACCGCCGAGAAGTTTCAACGAAAACGCTTCACCAAAAACGCAAACGCCTATTATAACGGCTGTTACGGGTTCCAACGCGCCGGTAACAGCAGCCGGTGTAGAGCCCGCAAGTTTTATGGAAACGTTCATAAAAACCAAAGACAGCACCGTCGGGAAAAAGCCCAAAAACGCAGCCCAAAACACTGCCGAAATGTTCGGTAAAATTTGCAGAGCGTTGCCCTCGCCAAAAAACGAGTACAAAACAAACATCGGCGTTGCAAAAAGCGTTATAAAAAAAGTCAATTTAACATTACTTATTTTGACTTTCATTCTGTTGACCGCCACGATATAAATCGCGTAAGACAACGATGACAAAACCACCAACAAAACCCCTGTCATACTGACATTTCCGCCGCCTTTGGAAAGCAACAAAATGCCGCACGAAGAGAGCAGAAGTGCCGTAACGGTTACAAACGAGACTTTTTCGTGAAAGAAAACTGCCATTATGACAGAGACCATAACCGGATAACAAAACAGAATTGTTGAGGCAACACCAGCATCGGTGTAGTTGAAACTTGCATAAAGTGCTAACGACGAAATTCCGAAAAACACGCCGAGCAATGCGGAAATACCGAGTTCGCGTTTTGTAATTTTGAAATTTTCACCCTTCAAAACAAGAGCCACTGCAAGCATCAAAACTGCCATAAAATACCTATAAAACACTGTTGAAACGGTATTTAAACCTTCTTTATAAAGAAAAAGCACTCCTAACGGATTTGTTCCGTAACAAACCGCCGCTATTATTCCGAAAATTATTCCCTTTGTCTTGGTTGACATTTTTCAAATATTCAATCCTAAAATCATCTATTACAGCCACAAAATTATCACTTTTTGACTATATAAGTAAGATTTTCATAAAAAATTTTATCTCAGAGAAGTTTTAAAAAATTTATTATAAATTATTTGTAAAATTCAACAATTACCGTTATCTTTGCAAAAAATTTTGATTATTATGGAAGAAGATTTACGATACGGAAAACGCGGTGTTTCGGCTCCAAAAACCGACGTTCACAACGCAATCAAAAACCTTGACAAAGGTATTTTCCCGAATGCTTTTTGCAAAATTGTCCCCGACATTCTCACCGGCGACGACGATTACTGCGTTATTATGCACGCTGACGGCGCAGGCACAAAATCCTCCCTCGCATACGCCTATTGGAAAGAAACGGGCGATATGAGCGTTTGGGACGGTATTGCGCAAGATTCTCTTATTATGAACGTTGACGATTTGATTTGCGTCGGCGCAACCGACAATATACTCGTTTCTTCAACTATCGGCAGAAATGCAAATCTTATTCCGGGAAGCGTTATTGCACGGCTTATCAATTCTTCCGAAGAAATAATGCAAAACCTTCGCGATTACGGCATCGAAATCTATTCAACAGGTGGCGAAACCGCTGATACCGGCGATTTGACCCGTACAATCATCGTTGATTCTACCGTTGTCGCAAGAATGAAACGTAGCGATGTTATCGAATGTAATATCAAAGAAGGCGACGTTATTGTAGGTTTGTCGTCTTACGGTAAAGCCTTGTATGAAAGCGGTTATAACGGTGGTATGGGAAGTAATGGTTTAACTTCTGCCCGTCATGATGTTTTCAACAAAACAGTCGCTAAAAAATATCCTGAGACTTACGACCATGCAATCGACGAAGCTCTCGTTTATTCAGGCAAATACAATCTTACCGACGAAATTGAAGGATTGGATAAAATTACTGCCGGAAAGTTAGTACTTTCTCCCACAAGAACTTACGCCCCGATAATTAAACAAGTACTTCAAAAGTACAGAAAAAATATTTCCGCCATGATTCACTGTTCAGGCGGAGCGCAGACAAAAGTGTTGAATTTTATTGATAAAGTAAATGTTATAAAGGATAATATGTTTGAAATTCCGCCGCTGTTCAAGATTATTCAGCAGCAGAGCAAAACGCCGTGGCGGGAAATGTACAAAGTTTTCAACATGGGACACAGGTTTGAAGTCTACACCGACTTTGAAACCGCAAATGAGGTCATCAAAATTGCTGAAAACTTCTCAGTGGAGGCAAAAATTATCGGACATGTTGAAAATTCCGAAAATAAACAAGTTACAGTTAAATCTCAATTCGGAGAGTTTATTTACAATTAATTATGGCAGAAAATCTGATTTTAGAAAAACTTGAAGGCGTAAAACAAAGGTTTGAAGAGGTTGCTGCTCAGGTAAATTCACCTGACGCTATGCAAGATATGAAGCGTTATGTCGCTTTGAATAAGGAATTTAAAGACCTCGAACCTTTGATTCAGGCTTATAACGAATATAAAACAATTTTGGGCAACATTGAGGAGGC